>CAIUKZ010000185.1 GCA_903899865.1 uncultured Bacteroidales bacterium
AAAAGGAACGTTGCTTTGGTATAGAACCACGAAATGCAGAGCAGACTTTTGCCATGAATGTACTACTTGACGAGAATGTTAAGTTAGTAGCCATAACTGGAAAATCGGGTACTGGTAAAACATTGTTGGCACTGGCAGCTGCACTTCAAAAAAACGAATCGTACAAGCAAATATTGATGGCTAGACCCATTGTCGCACTTGGAAATAAAGATCTTGGATTCCTTCCAGGTGATGAAAAGCAAAAAATAGGGCCCTACATGCAACCATTGTTTGACAACTTGAATGTAATCAAACATAATTTCTCCTATCAGGGAAAGGAAATCAGAACCATAGAGGAGCTACAACGCAACAATCAATTAGTAATTGAAGCTTTGGCTTATATCAGAGGACGAAGTCTGAGTGAGACATTCTTTATTGTGGACGAGGCGCAAAACCTTACACCTCATGAGATTAAGACCATCATCACACGTGCTGGCGAAGGAACTAAGATTGTGTTTACAGGTGACGTAGAACAAATAGACTCTCCCTACTTGGATATGCTTTCCAACGGACTGGTGTATACCATTGACAGGATGCGCGGTCAGCACATATTTGCCCACATCAATCTGCTGAAAGGGGAGCGAAGTCAGCTTTCAGAACTAGCAAGTAATCTGCTGTAAATTTTGATATTACAAAAAATCCGAGCCCAAATAATTTGGACTCGGTTTTATTTGAAATGCATTAATGAGCGTACCCTATAACAAAAAAGTCATCCCTTTCCAAGGATGACTTTTTTGTTATCACATACATTTCTTTTCTATCTAAGAACCCATGGATTCATATCTTGGCATCGTGTTACGTTTAACTTTACCAGAAACTTTACCTTGAATCAACACCCAAGCATCTTCATATTTTGAAGCAATCGTTTCTGCTTTGGAACGAGCTGGTTGGTATGCGTTGTAAGACGCTACTACTACACGATATAGACCTTGTTCATTCACTACCACTTTTGCTTCCTTCACGCCTTCTGATCGCAAAGACTCCAATAGTGAGTTAGCATTTGATTTTACATTGAAACTTCCTACTACCACATGAAACTTACCATTAACTGAGCTAGAATTATCATCAGCCAAATCAACATTTTCAGTTCTTGCTTTTACTGGTCTTTTCTTCACTACTGGGGCAACAGGTATTTCATCTACATTGCTTGAATCATCTTCATCGATATAAATTTTACGAGCAGGTTTTTTTGTAGCTACTGGCTTGTTTGCTACAACTTGTTTCTTACCCACTTGCTTTTTCACTTCTGTAGTGATTGATTCCTCAGGTGATGCTTGTTCTTCTTCTACCAATGTAACACGTTTTACGGTTGGTTCTGCAGCTTTAGCTGTAGCACCACCTATGCCCCCACTAGTGCTGAAACGACCAGTTGGCTGAGCAAAACCATAATAAGAACTTGTTACTACTTTGGGGCGACCATTATTATTGCCAGCAGATAGATTTTCTGCTACTTTTTGTTTAGATTTGCAAGCTGAAACTACAAGCATTACCACACAAAGTGCAAGTAATATTCGAAAAATTTTAATCATATACTTTCGTTTTACGTTATTTGGATAGGATTTCAAATGCAAAGATGAAAAGAAAATCGGTGTAAACCAAATATACAGTATAATTTTTTTCATAAATCCAACTAAAAATCAAAACAAAAAAGCATATTTCTCTGTTTAGAAATTGAAAATACTACGAACTTTTTACTAACAACATATAAAAACATCAATTATGAAATTTAATTTACCAGAATTGCCGTATGCACACAATGCATTGGAACCAATCATCAGTGAAAAAACCATTAGTTTCCATTATGGAAAACACCATCTAACCTACGTAAACAACCTCAATGCGATGGTAGAAGGTACTGAGTTTGAGACATCAGACCTAGAAACTATTGTAAAAAAATCGGATGGTCCTATTTTCAACAATGCAGCTCAAATTTGGAATCACAATTTCTATTTCCTTTCACTTACACCTAACAAAGGCACTGCACCTAGTGCAAGTCTTGAGAAAGCAATAGTAGATGCATTTGGTTCACTTGAAGAGTTTAAAGCTGAATTTAACAAAGCCGCCATTTCTGTATTTGGTTCAGGATGGGCTTGGTTGGTGAAAGATGGCGAAGGAAAATTATCAATTGTAAAGGAAAGTAATGCTGGCAACCCTATCACTCGCGGATTGGCTCCACTATTGACTTTCGACGTATGGGAGCATGCATACTACATCGATTTCCAAAATCGTAGAGCTGATTATGTAGCAGCATTGTGGGACTTGGTAGATTGGAATGTAGTTTCTGCACGCTACTAATTTTTGAGGTTTTCGTATTGACAAACATGCACTTGAAAAGCTGACAATTAGATTAAAAATTGAAATTTTCAAATACAAATTTTCAACACGAAACTACCTCTAACATCATTGAAAAACGCCCAACCAGAGAAATAATGGTTGGGCGTTTCATTTTCTTCATCATTCTTAAGATTTTGAAGTTCATTCATCATTTGAATTTCAGGAGTTTCATTTCATCATTAGCAGTTTTTTTTGTACTTTTGTGTGCTGAACTTATATAGAGCTATCAATGCAACCAAATATTTTCAAATCTGCGATGAATAATGGATTGATAATGGGATTATTATTTTCCATTAATTCCTTATTTGCATTTTCAAGACATCACAGTCTCACCTTGCTATCCGACCTAACATTTGGAGTTATCATATTCGTAACATTCTACACTACAAAGCTTTATCGAGACAAAGAATGTAAAGGTGTCATTAGCTTTGCCAAATCGCACAACTTCATTGTCTATTCGTTTTTTTTCGGATCTATCATATCTACCATTGTAAAGTATATCTATTTCAAATACATAGATCCTACATTACTATCGGATGTGGTATTTACACAATCCATCCAAAACTTTCAAACATTAGGCAAAACATTATCTGAAGAAGAACTACAATTATTTAAAGACTTTGTAGTTCATCCGCTTAATTTTTGTTTTCAATTTATATGGTTAGATTTATTCCTTGGAGCAATATTGGGATTAATCCTTTCATTCTTCATAAAAAAGAAAACAACTAGTTCACAAAAAGAAGAAATAGCCGAAGTTTAAATTGCAAGCCCTTAATAATATGGATATATCTATTGTAGTTCCGTTGTACAATGAAGCTGAGTCACTTCCAGTACTTTTTGATTGGATCAGAAAAGTAATGGACGAACATCAATTTACGTATGAGGTAATATTTGTGAATGATGGGAGTACTGATAATTCGTGGGAGGTAATCGAATCGCTGAAAGCACAGATGCCTGACGTAGTTAGGGGTATAAAATTCCGACACAACTATGGCAAATCACCTGGGTTGTATTGTGGATTTATGGCTACAAGGGGCGATGTGGTGATCACCATGGATGCCGACTTGCAAGATAGCCCCAATGAGATTCCATCATTGTATGCAATGATAATGAATGATGATTACGATTTGGTGTCGGGATGGAAGAAAAAACGATATGATTCGGCATTAGCCAAAAACATTCCTTCGAAAATATACAATGCTACTGCAAGAAAAATGACTGGGCTTAAACTCCACGATATGAACTGTGGATTGAAAGCCTATAAAAGTGAAGTGGTAAAAAACATAGAGGTATTTGGTGAAATGCACCGCTACATCCCATTTCTAGCCAAAAATGCTGGTTTTACAAAAATAGGCGAAAAGGTAGTAGAACACAGGAAAAGAGAGTTTGGAGAATCAAAATTCGGATGGAGTAGGTTTGTCAATGGGTATTTGGATTTAATGACACTGTTGTTTTTATCCAAATTTGGCAAAAAACCCATGCATTTCTTCGGCTTATATGGCAGTTTGATGTTCCTACTCGGTTTCTTGTCCATTTGTATAGTGGGTTTTAAAAAGCTATACTCCCTGTTTCAGCACGTCAAAGCACCTTTGGTGACCGAAAGTCCGTACTTCTACTTAGCTATTTTGGCCATGATATTGGGAACTCAGTTGTTTCTCACAGGTTTTTTAGGTGAAATTTTTACACGAAATTCCTCTGAAAGAAACAATTATAAAATCGAAAAGGAAATATAATCCCCCAGCTATGGAAATGTTAGACTTCATCAAAATAGTTTTACCCGCATTGGTGGTTTTTTTAACTGCTTACTTTTTGATTGATAAATTATTAAAAAACGAAGAAAAGCGAAGGAACTTTGAACTAAAAAAAGATAGTCTCACCACCATCACTCCTATCCGTCTTCGTGCTTATGAGCGACTGATACTGGTCTTGGAAAGAACTACTCCCAACACATTGCTACTAAACCTAGCAAAACCGAACATGACCAACTTTCAACTGCACGGACAGCTCTTGACAACGATACGGAATGAGTTTTCGCACAACCATTCACAACAAATATATATTGGTGATGAAGTATGGAACCACATCAAAGCAGCTCAAGAGAGCCTGCTAAGACTTGTAAACACGTGTGCTTCAGAGTGTAATCCCAATGGTCCTGCATCTGAATTGGCAGAGCGCATCATTCAAGTTTACCAAATGAGTAACAATACCCCTTCTGAAATTGCAGCCATCATGCTCAAAGAAGAAGTAAGAAATTACCTTGCCAACTAAACCCGAGAATGAAACAGCTATTGGTCATATTTACAGTGTGTTGCTCGATGATACTTTCATCATGCAATAGCGGAGATGTATGTACCCAAAAAAAATTCGTAGCTGTAAAACTTGGGCTTTATAACATTTTAAAGAAAAAACTAACGGGTGCAGACAGTATTGTTGGATATACTGCAGACAGTATCACC
>CAIUKZ010000186.1 GCA_903899865.1 uncultured Bacteroidales bacterium
CCTACGGGTTTTTGTCACAATCTCCACACCTCGTTTCACTTCGGGTAGTATTCTGACAAAAAACCTTGACAGCCTTAACGCTTCATTTCATTTCGCTTTTTATTGCAGTAAGAGGGTGTTTACATTTTCTTTTCCCCTTTTTGCTTTTTCGCGAAGAATTAGCATTTGCAGGATTTGAACATGTTTAATCACCATTTATTCTATTGGATTATGTGTACCTTTTATTTGAAGTCTTTCAATCCAAAAGACGAAATCTCAAAACCCCACTTCTTTATCCTTAACAAAGGAAATAATAGTGGAAAACCACTTTTAAATCCCTGTCCGAATTGCTTTACTATCCAGTTTCAAACCGAATCAGACAAAGAGCAGGTGTACTGGTTACTTTTCTGTTTATGGCAGTCTAAAACATTCTATCCGTATCTTCGGGGGTCGGTTATTCCTTTTGTCATTCTTCGCGATGTGAAATCATGCCTTAATGAAAATCTGAAAAGAGCAGACAACAACCCCACAAAGTTTCAAATAATGGTCGATTCGTTTCAGGCCATTAACAAAGTCGAAAATCAGCTCAAACAAAATCTGAAAGCCATTGATAAGGCAAAGAAATTGATACTGTACAGCTTTTTGGTTTAGGTAGGGTAAGCCTACCATAAAGCATACATAAGCCCACCATGAGTGCACCCTGATTCACCTCAGTATATAAATATCGTAACAACAGGACACAAAAAAAGCTCCACCAAATCGGCAGAGCTTTTTTATAAAGTTCTGAAATGCGTTATCAGAAAATGTTTTTAATCTTCAAACTGTTACCTACACTGAAAATGTAGTAGTTTGCACCAACTTTTTGATAGAATTCAATACCAACACAACTGATCAAACTAACGTCGGCAGTCATTGTTGGAGAACCGGGCAACACACTCTCAACAGTAATTGTATCAGCAACAGAACTTCCTAACTCGATATAATCCGAGTAAGTGATTTTTGAAGTTTCGTTCAATGTTGGCTCAATAGGTTCGTAAACCTTTGTAGTAGCATTGTAAGCGAAGTCTGACAAAACAGTAATTGCATTCACCAAACGGAAATGAGTTGCACCTGCTGGAGCGTTTACGTTGTTCAACGTGCTAAAAGGTTTTACGTTCAGTGTTACTGAATCACGTTCGGCAGATGCCAACGTTTCGACTTCACCAGTGAACAGTCCTTCAAAACTTGAATGGCGATTGAAATTCAATCCCAACAAATACTGAGGTTGTACAGAAACCAAAATTGCACGATAACCACGAGCTTCAGATTGATCTTCCAGATTAATCTTTTTCATGATTCCAGTTAAACGACCAGCTAATTGCGGGTCACTCATTTGTTTCATAATCTGAGCAAGCCCAGTTCTCAATGATTTACCAACGATTGCACAGCCACCAAACTCGTTCATATTTTCACGAGTACGCACGAATGCAGAATCATTTTTGATTTGGTCACCTGTTGCACCACCTTTCAGCCCTGCAAAATTACCGCTCAAGCCTTTAATCTTGAAATGACGAATACCACCTATAGTTCCGCCATAATTAACATGTCCTAATTGACGTGCCATAATTTTTACCTCCTTTTACCTTAAATTATTATTAAATACTGATTATTTTAATACATATATTTTATGTATTTTCACAGCTAAGTTATTAATAAATAATAACATAGGCAATGTGTTAAACTAATATAAAATAGAGTAAATGGAAGTATTCGAACCAGTATTTATGAATAGCAAATGGATTTTGTGCAGAGTTGTTGATGGAGATGGCATTATTGTGAAAAATTTCTTTAAACAAGATGAGGTGGAAATTCGTTTCTTGGGCATAGATGCCCCGGAAATAAAACCATGCAGAAAATTAATTCAGGACGAGCGGGAAACACACATGGCAGGTCAACTTTTGATGTTGCTTGGTCGGATGTCGCTCAATTTTTTGATTGAGCTTATTCCACCAGGCACAAAGTTGACTGTAAAAACCGAAAG
>CAIUKZ010000187.1 GCA_903899865.1 uncultured Bacteroidales bacterium
GTAGCATACCCACGTGTCATCATAAATCGCCAAAAAGATTTTAGGGTTGAGATTTTTCGTGACAGCGTTCTAGCAGACAGTTTTTCATTCATCAACTGCAGAACCCAAAGCTGTATGTGTTGGGGTTTTACATCTGATGCGCGAAATGCCTCGGGAGCAATGGTCAAGAAATTGATGAATTGAAGTAGGTCGGTGTGATACGACAAAACAGTATGAGAAGAATAATTCTTTTCATACTGTAGATATTGCAGAAATTCGTTCATCATAACCGTAATCTTTTCTGCAACGAAGTTATATTAAATAAAGCCCAAAAGCAAGTTTTAAGGCTTTTATTTACTACTCTTCGCGAAGATTTTTCTTTTGTACGTAAATCGCGTGCATTTTTTCTTCACGACCTACGATAGAAGGTTTGTCAAAACATTGACGACGACGAAGTTCTTTCACCACGCCTGTTTTTTCAAATTTGCGTTTGAATTTTTTTAATGCTCTTTCAATGTTTTCGCCTTCTTTTACTGGAACTACGATCATAATTTATGGTATTTGTTTGTGTTTAAACTTTTCACTGAAAATTGGACTGCAAAGATAGATAATCATTTCCAAATGACAAAAGCTTTTTTGAAAATAATTATTGGGCATCTATTCAATTCTCTTTTGTTATTTCAAAATCTCCCACTCCATAATGATATCATCTGTCATTTCGATTTCTTCTGGGGATATGGAAAGGGTTTTTTGCGGTTTATAAATGTCATCTTGACTTAAACAATAAAATGCTTTTTCTTCAATATAATTTTTGTTAGATCTATAGTTTGGACTAACACCATAGTCAATTTTCATCAATTTTCCCAAAGTGATATTGCTATTTTTTACAATCGCATCTGCTTTGGAAGTAGCATCTTTAATTGCATTTGCTATTAATAAGGATTTGACTTTTTGTTTATTATTCTCCGATAACTCAAACTTAATACTTATTTCTCCTTTGGTTTTTGACTTACCAATAGCATCTGCTATTTTATTCACTTTATCAAGGTCGTTGATTACTTCTACAACGATACTTTGCTTTGCTTGATAACCATTCTTTCTTCCTCTACCAGATTCATAATCATAGTTTGTGCCGATTTGAAATCTATTTGATTTAATGCTTGCCATTTCTATTCCTTGACCAATCATGAATTTTCTTAGTGACTCAGATTGACTTTTTAATGAGTCCATACAAACTGAATAATCTTTGTTTATAGATGCTAATTCAACCGATATTCTTGCTACATCGGGAACAACAAGAACTTTGGAATTACCACCCACAACTAGTGTAGAGGGGGCATTTTGTGCATACGTCCATGTACTAAGAAATAGTCCAATAATGGTCAGGCGGATAAATGATTTCATGTTTTTTGGTTTTTAAATGGGTTTCCGATTAGGTTTTTGAGAATCGTATATGTTTGAATAAAACGAAAGTTTGTCCTGATTTATTGCTTCAGATACTTGGTTTTCAACTCCAGTATCCCTTCTGATGCTCCTTTGCGAATGACGGTAATTGAGCTCGGCAGATTCGAAATCTCGTTCGGGTCAATCAGGTAGATGAGGCAACCCTGTGGAGCATAATTCATCAGACTAGCAGCAGGATATACTTTCAGTGAAGTTCCGATAATCACTAAAATTTCTGCTCGTTGCACGATCCTAATTGCATTTTCGATTTCAGGAACAGCTTCTCCAAACCACACAATATGTGGTCGAAGTTGAAAGCCTTTGGGGCACAAGTCACCTTTTTTAATAATGGGTTGGGAATGCGTGATATCATACACTTCTCCACCTGACCCTGTGGAGCGGGCTTTCATCAGTTCGCCATGAAGGTGCAGTACATTGCTACTTCCAGCACGTTCATGAAGATTATCTACGTTTTGGGTGACAATTTGTACATCAAAGTCGGCTTCCAACTCGGCAAGTAATTGATGACCAGCGTTGGGTGTGCAGTCTATGAGTTGTGCGCGCCTTTGATTGTAAAAGTCAAGTACCATTTCCATGTCTTTATACCATCCTTCAGGCGAAGCAACATCCTCCACGCGGTGATTTTCCCACAGTCCGTTGGAATCTCTAAATGTACTGATTCCGCTCTCCGCACTCATCCCTGCACCTGTTAATACTACTAGCTTTTTCATCTGTTTATTATTGTTTTTTTGATGTCAGATGGAACTCGCACATAAACATCTTCTTGTGTATCAACGTTTATTTGTCATGCTCGTTTCATTGAGATTAAAATGAAATATTAATTATAATCCAACAAAAATAGGGATATTTGACTGTTTTATCAATTATCTGGTTATATTTGTTGCTTAAGTACATTATTTAAAGTTGTCTTGTCAAGTAATTTCACCATTAAATTCAGACAAAATGAAACATGTCCTACTTTCAATATTGATGGCATTTTACATGTGTATTACAGTGGTGATGGCGCAAAGTGATGCCCCTGTCTCTGGTAGTGAAATAGCGTATGAACCTTATTCAGCGACCAACCCCGAGATTTCAGCGGAGCAATATTTAGAGTTGGAGACACGGTGCAACGATAACAGTGCAAGATTTATCAAAGCGTCTAATGTGCAAAAATCCTCTGCCAGTGTCAGTCTCGGTTGGCCAATAAAAGCAGCTTCGGGTTTTACTGATTGTGAGTACCATTTCATAGGTGCATACGTAGATCACAATGCCGCCACTGGTGCAGTGACAGATTACAACTGTGAATCAAACACCTATGACGGGCACCATGGCACTGATTTTGCAGCTTGGCCATTTGGATTTTACAAAATGGAAAATAACTATGTGGAGATAATTGCGGCAGCTGCAGGAACCATCGTAGATAAGCATGATGGAGAGTTTGATCGCAATTGTGCAGGCAATAAGCTCCTTGCCAATTATGTGATTATTCAACATAGTGACGGATCTAGAGCCCTTTATTGGCACATGAAAAACACGTCGGTTACTACAAAAGCGATAGGTCAACAAGTAGCTCAAGGGGAATATCTAGGTGTGATAGGAAGTTCGGGTAGCTCGTCAGGGCCTCATTTGCATTTTGAGGTTTGGTCTGGTAGCGCAGCCAATACGTATATAGATCCGTTTGCTGGAACTTGTAATAAAATTAATGCAACCAGTTGGTGGGCCAATCAACGTCCACACACCGAGCCAGCCGTAGTGAAAGCTTCAGTTCATACCACTGATGTGGTTTTTGCCACTTGTCCAGAAACAGGTACAATCACCGAAAGTAACTCATTTACAGTTCCTTTTCAAGGGCCAGGATTAGCACCTGGTTATGCTAAATTTTACATCTATCTAAGAGAAGCCACTGTAGGCACAACTGTCAACCTCTCGATACTTAATCCAGATGCAAGCGTATTTGCCAGTTGGACTTATCCTGTAACTACCTATTATAAAAACACGGCCTATCAATGGTCAAAAAAACTTCCAACAATTCCAGGCGACTATACATTTCAAACAGATTATAATGGGAAGAAATGTAGCTCCAATTTCAAAATTTCAAATTCAACTGATTTGAAATCACAGTTCTCACTGAGTGAAATAAAAATATTTCCTATTCCCATCAAAGAGACCTCAACGC
Source organism: uncultured Bacteroidales bacterium (assembly GCA_903899865.1). Lineage (GTDB taxonomy): Bacteria > Bacteroidota > Bacteroidia > Bacteroidales > Paludibacteraceae > Paludibacter. Next base: position 3,602 of record CAIUKZ010000187.1, read on the forward strand.
TAAAAGGCGAGAATATTGAGAATGGAAGTTACAAAATTACGATTCAGGATATTGCTGGACAAATATTATTTTGCTCCGAAATAAATATCGATAATATGTCAATTAATCTGGACTTGCCTACCAAACAACTTGGAGCTGGATACTATCTCATCTCTGTTGAGACTGGCAATAAAAGAATTATTCGAAAAGTGTTTAAGATTTAAGGTTGAATTTACGTCAAAAATCCAAGAGCCATGAATAAAGCTAAATACCTATTTTTATCTATTTTTATTTTCACCTTTCTTTGTGCCAATGCTATGCCTGCTTACCCCGGATTGGTAGATTACAAACAGCCCGATGGTACTACGGTAAAAATATATCTTCATGGTGATGAAAGGATGAAGTCTGCAGAAACTCAAGACGGTTACACGGTAATGAACAACAAGAAGGGATATTTGGAATATGCTGTGTCCAATAACTATGGCGACATTGTGCCCAGTGGAATAATGGCTAAAAACGCAGACCTTAGAGATAGCAAAGCTAAGAGCATGCTTGCGCGTATGCCTAAACACATTCAATACAGTCCAGCTCAAAAAGCTGCAAGGATGAAAATTAGACGGGTAGTAGAAGCAGAACAAAAGCAGTACAAATCCTTTCCCACTGTAGGGAGTAGAAAGTTGATTTGCATCTTAATGAATTTTTCAGATCTTACGATGAACAGACCCAGGGTTGATTTTGAAAATTTGTTTAATCAAGTGGGGTATAACACCGAAGGAGCCACAGGGAGTGTGCATGATTATTTCAAAGAGTGCTCTTACGGACGGTTTGATTTAAATGTGACTGTAGTGGGACCTTACACCGCAGCAAACCCCATGGCCTATTATGGTAAGAATGATATTGAAGACACTGATACCCTGCCACACCATTTGGTCTCAGAGGCCATTCTGGCGGCCGATGTGGATGTCAACTATGCCGACTTTGACAATGATGCCGATGGCAAAGTAGATGGAATTTATGTCATCTATGCTGGATATGGGGAGGAAGCAGGTGGTGGGGATGACTGCATTTGGGCACATGCATGGTCGCTACCTACTCCCAAAATATGTGATGGAAAAAGTGTAGCCAAATACTCATGTTCGTCTGAGTTGTCAAGCAATAAAAACATGAATATCAATACGATAGGTATTATTTGTCATGAGTTTGGACATGTGCTCGGTGCTCCCGATTATTATGACACGGACTATTCTAAGAATGGCGATTATCTAGGTACTGGAAAATGGGATCTGCAAGGAGGTGGCTCATGGAACAATGGTGGAAAAACACCTGCTCATCCCAATGCATTCACTAAATGTTACACCTACAATTGGGCAAGTGCTAAGACCATTGCTTCTTCACAATCATTTGTATTGAAAAATTCAGCGAAAGATTCGACCAGTTTTTATCGCATCAATACGCCAACTAGTGGAGAGTACTTTCTCTTAGAAAATAGGCAGAAGGTAGGTTTTGATAGCAAGGTGCCAGGCAAAGGTATGCTTATCTATCACGTGGACAGTGCGTATGTGTCTAGCCACATGAGTTCAAATGATGTGAACAATACCAGCCATCAGGGAATGTACATCATGGCTGCAAACTCGAGTGTGAGCAACGGCGTAGAGTCGGCAGTTTTTGCAATAAACTCAACCGGATGCCCTTTCCCAGGTACTACATTCAATACCCGATTTGATGACACATCAACACCCAGTTCCTTGTCATGGTTAGGGGAAGACACCGCTAAGCCTGTAACTAATATTACAGAAGATATTAATGACAGCACCATTCATTTTGATTTCATGCCTTTGCCCACTCTGCTTGCTAGTTCATCAGTAAAACTGAGTATGTATCCTAATCCGGCTACAACTGAATTGCATGTTCATTTATCCGATTACAGCATCGTACGTACGTATTCCGTTTGCGATTTACAAGGACATGCTCGTATTACCGGTGTTTTAAGTGAAGACACTCGTATATCACTGCATCAGCTTAATCCATCTGTATATGTGTTGAAAGTGAATAACGTTGACCCTGTGTTGTTTGAAAAAAGATAAAAACTAGATGTATTAAAGCTCTGTTATCCAATTTTTTTCGAATTTAATGACATGAATTATTGGCAAATGGTTCAAAAGTCGTAATTTTGCGAAAAAATTTTTCATCATGAGCCAAAACAGCACATTAAGCAAAGTTACTCTTTCAGGATTGCTCATCACCCTCGGAATTGTTTATGGGGATATCGGTACCAGCCCACTTTATGTAATGAAAGCCATCCTCTTTGGGGCTGATCAAGTCAACGAGCTACTTGTTTATGGTGGTATTTCCTGTATCTTTTGGACCTTAACATTGCAGACTTCGTTTAAGTATGTGATCATCACACTTCGAGCCGACAACCATGGTGAAGGTGGTATTTTTGCATTGTTTGGTCTCATTCGTAAGAAAACAGTTTCATTGTCAGTGCTTGCCATGGTTGGCGGAAGTGCTCTTCTTGCCGATGGTGTCATCACTCCTGCTATCACAGTCACATCTGCTATTGAGGGCTTAGGCTTAGTGTTGTCTGAGGTTCCCGTAGTGCCAGTGGTCTTATTAATACTCCTTTCTTTGTTTTTTATCCAGCAGTTTGGAACTAAGTTTGTGGGCAATTTTTTTGGTCCAGTCATGTTCGTTTGGTTTATAACACTTGGCGTATTGGGAGTTTCACAAATCATCTACCATCCACAAATTTTAAAAGCGCTTAATCCAAAATACGCCTACGATTTGCTCACCATGTATCCAAGTGGCATCCTACTTTTGGGGGCTGTTTTTCTCGCCACTACAGGAGCAGAGGCTTTGTACTCCGATTTGGGGCATTGCGGGTTGAAAAACATTCGTATAAGTTGGGTGTTCGTAAAATTGACTTTGGTACTTAACTACTGTGGTCAGGGTGCATGGATTATGAATCATGCATCGCAAGCACAAGCTCAAAATCCATTTTTTGCAATCATGCCAGCATGGTTCTTAGTGCCAGGTATTATCCTGTCTACAGCAGCTGCTATTATTGCCAGTCAGGCTTTAATTACAGGTTCTTATACGCTTATCAGCGAAGCATCCTCCTTGAGTTTTTGGCCTAAACTACGAATTTCCTATCCTACCGATGTCAAGGGGCAGGTATATATCCCATTTGTCAATTGGTTTTTGTGGATAGCCTGTTCGGTGGCTGTTATTTATTTTCAAGAGTCTCAACGCATGGAGGCTGCCTATGGACTGTCCATTTCGTTGACCATGATAATGACCACATTGCTGCTAAATCAATACCTTAAAACGGTGAAAATGCAATTGGTTTTTCATGTGTTGATTGTCGGATTGTTCCTTGTGATCGAAACCATGTTCTTGATAGCCAATTTACATAAATTTGCCAATGGTGGCTGGTTCAGTTTGCTGTTAGCATTTATGTTTTTCATCGTCATGTATGGTTGGCATTTTGGGCGAAAAATCAAGAATCGCTATATTTCGTATGTCAATCTGAATGATTACAAGCAAATGTTTGACTCTTTGAGCAACGATGATTCGATTGCCAAAATAAGCTCCAATCTTATTTATATCTCCAAAGGCAATAAGCCAGAAATGATAGAGTCAAAAATCATCTACTCCATTTTCAACAAGCAACCCAAAAGGGCTAACATCTATTGGTTCCTACACATCAATGACCTTGAGACGCCCGACACGTTTGAATATAAGTCACATGTGATTATACCAGGTAGAGTAATAAAATTGGAGTTTAATCTCGGATTTAAAGTAGAACGTCGTGTCAATTTGTATTTCAGACAAGCGGTTGAGGACATGGTGCTGAATGGCGAAATCAGTATTCTTAGTTCGTATGAGTCGCTAAGAAAACACAATATAACGGCTGATTTTTTGTTTGTCAATTTGGATAGGGTGTTGTCCAACGATTTCAAACTGCCTCCTGTGGAAAGTTTTATTATGAGCATACATGACTTTGTAAAAGGTCTGAGTATCACAGATGTAAAGGCATTAAATCTAGACACCAGTTCGGTGATAGAAGAAAAGGTGCCGATACTCATACAGCCCAAACAATCAGAGCGAATACATCGAATAGTAGAATAATTCACCTCAAAGAGCTGCATCAAAAAATACTGATGTGGCTCTTTTTAAATGTATTAACATGAGACGATATCACAAAACGGATAGAAAGGACATTGGATTGTCACCTTATGCACTTATTTATAGGGGACAAAAGCGAGTCGATAAAAATGACATTAAAATCATTAAATACGATCACGACAATGTTTCGGAAATAGAGTTTGACAGCAGCGACCCCAATGCGATAGCTCAAAGGCAAGATACTTCAGGGTGGTGGAATGTAAATGGATTGGACAATGTTGCTCTGATGGAGGGATTATCTGAAAAATTTCACATCGAAAAGAATATTATTTCAGATATCATGAATCCTTCTAATAGACCAAAGATTCAAGAATTTGAGAATGGTGTTTTTGTAACGGTTAAGCTATTACATAAAACTGATGCATCAGATAGATTAATGGCAGATAGTTTCAGTATTGTTTTGTCAAATAACACATTATTGAGTTTTCAGGAGCAGAAGGGCACATTCTTTGATCCCGTGCGTGAGCGCATCCGTAAACAATCTACCAAGATTAGAAATGCAGGCTATGACTATCTAGCTTTTGCATTGATTGATGTGGTGGTTGACCATTATATTTATGAAATAGGGTTGCTCGGAGATCAAATTGAGGATATTGAGGAGCTAATCACTAACAATCTTACACAGGACACACTTGATAAAATTAATTTTTACAAACGAGAGTTGAATTTTGTGCGTAAAAACATTAAGCCAGCAAAAGAAGTAATCCTTGCACTCAATAAAATCGATTCCGAATTTGTCAAACCAGGAAATAGAATTCACTTTAAAGAATTGCTGGATAATATCAATGAAGCTATCGACCTAGCTGATAGTTATCACGAAATATTATATGACCTTCTCAATATTTATCATAGCTCTATCAGTACCAAGTTGAATGAAATAATGAGGGTACTTACCATTATTTCTGTTATTTTTATTCCCATCACGTTCCTTGTAGGCGTCTATGGCATGAATTTTGATAACATTCCAGAGTTGCATTATCGATATGGTTATGTCTCACTTTGGATGTTGATGGCACTAATTTCTTTGTTGATGATTTGGTTTTTCAGACGAAAAAAGTGGTTATAATACTTTATTTTAGCCCCAAAAGCCCCAAATTCCAGAAAATGATGTTACAAACATGTTATAAAACATGTTTTTTGTAAAATTAATGGTTAAAATGTTTGGAATGTGAGAAAATAGGCAGTATCTTTGCATTGTGATTTTTTCATAGTATTAGATTTAAGGTTAACAAAGATTGGTAGCAGACCGTGAGGTTAGCTACCTTTCGCATTTTAAGGGGGTGAGGTTTTTTACATTTTTCTTCAAGATATTGCCTCTCGCATTTTTTACTTCCCGCCAAATAAATATCCGAACCTCATTTAGACTTGCTATACGAATTAAATATTGGGATGTATTTTCAGCTTTAGGTACGTGGTGTCATCCATCGAGCAGAATATTTAGAAATTATTCGATCAATTATAATTCCCTAGACGAGTGTCATTCAGCTTTCACTGTCAGTATATCATTGATATTGGTGGTGTAGCAGGGTGATAGTTTTTCATTTTTGAGTTTCCACTTTCTGTCAAATCCTTGAGCTGCAATTTTTACTTTCTGCCTCCCAAATGAGGCATTCAATTTATCCATTGCCTGCATCGCTTTATGGTACTTGCTACGGTTGCGTGTGTCAAATAGGTTGGTTTGTAGTGGGCGCTCTGGACTGATGTTGCCTACCACCACTCCTGCTTTTTTGTATTCGTAGCCCTGTTTGAAAATTGAATTCAGGGCTTGTAGAGCATAGCTGATTATTTCCGTGCTATCATTGCTAGCAACCGGCAATTGCAGTGTCATCTGGTTGTAGTACTGAGGTTGATTGGTGGCAAATGGATTGGTATGTATGAATACCATGACAGAAGCAGCCATTGTGCGTTGGGCTCTCAGTTTTTCGGCACAGCTAGCCGCAAAATTTGCTACAGCTTCTGCTATGGGTTCGATGCTGGTCAGTCGTTCGCCAAAACTTCTTGAAGTGCATATAGATTTTTTTGCGCCAGTAGTTTCGGTTTCGATGCATGGTGTGCCGCGCAATTCAAGCCAGGTTCGTTCCCCCACCACACCCATCTGCTGTCTTACCCAGTTTTTGCTACGCATGGTAAAATCCCAAGCTGTATTGATGCTGTGATATGCTAGTTTCTTTTTATATTGTCGTCCTATGCCCCATACATCGCCTATGTCGGTCATTTTCAGTGCCTTTTCGCGTTTGTCTTCGGAGTCTATGATGCATACGTTGTGATAGTTTTTGTATTTTTTTGCAAACTTATTCGCCACTTTTGCCAGTGTTTTTGTGGGCGCTATACCGAGACTAACTGGGATACCTGTGTTGCGAACCACGGTTTTAACCAGTTGAAGTCCCATTTCTTTCAAATCGATATTTTCAAATCCATCAAAAGACAGGAATGCTTCGTCGATGGAATATATTTCCATCTGAGGAACAAATGCACGGACGGTGGTCATTACTCTGTTAGACATATCGCCATACAGCACATAGTTGGATGAAAATACGGCAATTTGGTTGCGGTCTATCAATTCTTTCAGTTTGAATGCCGGTTCACCCATTGGTACGCCTAGTGCTTTGGCTTCAGCCGAGCGGGCAATCACACAGCCGTCATTGTTAGAAAGCACAACGACAGCCTTCCCATTGAGCGAAGGCTGAAACACCCTTTCGCAGGATGCGTAGAAATTGTTGCAATCAATTAGTCCGTACATCTATCGTTTGTGGTTTTTGATTGAATAAGTCACAATGCCCCAAATACAAAAATTATTTTCTTCGGTTACTTTGATGGGTTCAAATTTAGGATTGGCGGGTAATAAATACACAGCGTCGGATTCGAATTTTATGTATTTCAGGGTAAACTCCCCGTCAATAAAACAAACAGCGGTGTCGCCTTCTTTGGGTTCTAAACTTTTGTCAATGACCAGTATGTCGCCATCCATGATACCAGCATCCTGCATGGATGTGCCCTTTACACGTGCGTAAAACGTGCTTGAGGGGTTGCTTATCAGCTCAGTATTCAGGTCGATTTTCAGATCGACATAGTCTTGTGCTGGGCTAGGAAACCCAGCCGCAATGCCGCCATCGATAAATGGCAGTAATAACTTAGAGTCGGTGTTGGCCGTATAAAAGTCTAACTGGGATGAATTTGCTATATTTCGGAGATGGTGCATGTGGTGATACTTATTTTTAGAATTCAAGGAAGACTGCAAATATAACCACAAAATTTGCAATTCGGTTGGGAGAAAGGAGAGGTTTTTCGGCCTTGGTGTCTTCGGTGATTGAGTATCAAAGTAAATACTCAGAGATAATATGATTGGGAAGTGGTGCAAATGGCTAAAACCAAAAATGCAACTGACTGAATATCAATTGCATTTTCGTTTTGTAAGTGGTACCACCAGGAATCGAACCGGGGACACAAGGATTTTCAGTCCTTTGCTCTACCAACTGAGCTATGGTACCTTTTGGCTTAGCGGGTGCAAA
>CAIUKZ010000188.1 GCA_903899865.1 uncultured Bacteroidales bacterium
ATCATGAAATGTCCGATGAACTGGCTGATGTGTTGTGGGTAATACTGTGTATAGCCAACCAGACTGGCATAAACCTCACCGATGCTCTACAGAAAAATCTGATAAAGAAAACCACTAGGGATAGAGTGCGCCATCACAATAACGAAAAGCTAAAATAATACCAACCCATTTAAGCATCACTCAACTATAAAATTGGATATTATGCCCTTTTTACTAGCAGTAGGATGTGAAAACAGCAATCATGACTAAATTCGACGAACTATTCTTGAAATTCAACAGCAAGTTGAATGATGAAATAATTACTAATGACGTTAATTCATTGTTAGAAGCCCATTTGCAAGAAAATAATAGAAATTCAGTTTTGTCTGAATGTTTGGGTTTTATTGATTTAACATCTCTAAATTCTACTGATACTGAAACCGAAATAGTATCCATGGTGGATAAAGTGAATCAATTTTCAACGCATTTTCCTCAGTATTCAAACGTGGCAGCTGTGTGTGTGTATCCGTCTTTGGTTCCAACGGTTAAACAGCAATTGGTAGAGCCGCTGGGTATTGCTTCTGTGGCAGCTGGTTTTCCTGCATCACAGACTTTTATTGAAATCAAAGTGGCCGAAGTGGCAATGGCCGTAATGGAAGGTGCTACAGAAATAGATGTGGTTATTCCAATTGGGAAGTTTTTGCAGTCTGATTTTCAGGAGGTTTATGAGCAATTGTCCGAAATAAAAGAAGCATGTAGAGGAGCTCATTTGAAAGTTATCATTGAGTCAGGTGCATTGCCCAGTGCAACAAGTATTTATAAAGCTTCCATATTGTCATTGGCTTCTGGTGCTGATTTTATTAAGACATCTACAGGTAAGATGCCTGTAGCGGCCACTCCACAAGCTGCATGGGTTATGTGCAAAGCAATTAAAGATTGGTCTGAAAAAACAGGTGAGAGAAAGGGTTTTAAAGCTGCGGGCGGTATTGTCTCGGTTGAAGATGCACTGGTCTATTACACCATTGTCAAGCAAGTGCTAGGTAATGAGTGGCTTAACAACTCGCTTTTCAGGATAGGAGCAAGTCGGTTGGCCAACAATTTGCTGTCAGCATTAGAAGAAAAGGATGTTCTTTATTTCTGAGTTTTTACCTAGCTTTTTCTCATACTAGCAAACTCGGCACATAGTTCAAGCGAGGTTTTTGCTTCGCAATTTTCAAATGATGCCAGTTCGGCAATTGCTTTCAGTTTGAACAGCTCCATCTGTTGCGTTGCATAAGCTACACCGCCATGTGTGTGAGCAAATTGCGTGATGAGTAGTATGTTCTCAGTACTAAATTCCTTGTTCCTTATTAGTTTCAATATTCGCTCTTTTTCTTCACTGTTAGCTTTTTCGAGTGCGTGAATGAGTGGTAAAGTCACTTTCCCTTCGCGAATGTCATTCCCAGTGGGTTTTCCTATTTGAGCATCTTCAGTATAGTCAAATATGTCATCTTTGACTTGAAAGCACATGCCTAGGTATTCTCCAAAATTCTTTAAATGTGTCAATTGCTCATCAGACGCATTGACGGATAATCCTCCCACTTCGGCACAGGCTGCAAATAAAAATGCCGTTTTTTTACGGATTACATTGAAGTATGCACTTTCGGATATTTTTACCTCTTCGGCTACAGCCAATTGAAGTAATTCACCATCCGAGAGTTCCATCCCTATTTTTGAAATGGCCGAGAGAATGTGTAAATTGTTGGTTTCGGAGGCACAGTTCAAAGATTTAGAAAGCATATAATCGCCCGAGAGAATGGCTATTTTGTTGTTCCAGTGGGCATTGACAGATGGGTTGCCACGTCGTTCAAGGGTGTCGTCTACCACGTCGTCATGCACCAAGCTGGCTGTGTGAAGCAGTTCCAACGAAAGGGCTCCATTGATGGATGATTGGTTCACTTCACCACACATTTTTGCAGCAAGAATGGACAACATGGGTCTTAGCTGTTTCCCGCTTTTTTGGAGTATGTACTCGTTTACGTTCGAAAGTAACGGATTGTCGGTCTTGAGCGATGTCACAAATGTTTCGCGAAACAGTTGCATTTCATTCAAAATTGGTTTTCTTATTCTGTCAATTATATCCATCCTTGTTTTAGTTTGCCTACTGTCAACAAAAGTAAACATTTTTACCGTTTCTCTAACATATTGGTCTTATTTCTGTGCATTTTTTAATTACTTTTACAGTTCGTAACGATTGCTTTTGATTAATAGATGCTGATACAATACCTTCAATTTGTTGTTTGTTAGTTGTTTGTGAAAATAGAACTTGTTTCTCATCTCATTTATCTAACATCTCAATTTTTTGTGACATACAAGCTCATTAAAAATCTTTACTAATTTCACATTCCCTTCCGCCAGCTGGCGGAGGCTTGGGGAGGCTTAATTTTAACACCAATGAAAAAACTTTTCCTAATAGATGCTTATGCCATCATTTATCGTTCCTATTATGCGTTTATCCGC
>CAIUKZ010000189.1 GCA_903899865.1 uncultured Bacteroidales bacterium
CCTTCTTTATACATTTCCGAACGTGCCATTTCAGCACCATTCAAGCGACCAGAACATTGTACTTTGATACCTTCAGCTCCCATGCGCATGGTTGATGCGATGGTCATTTTGGTAGCACGACGGTAAGCAATTTTTCCTTCTACTTGACGAGCAATGTTGTTGGCAACGATTACTGCATCCAATTCAGGACGTTTTACTTCGAAGATGTTGATCTGTACTTCTTTGTCGGTAATTTTCTTTAATTCTTCTTTTAACTTGTCCACCTCTTGACCGCCTTTTCCGATAATGATACCTGGTCTTGCAGTACATACAGTGATAGTTACAAGTTTAAGTGTACGTTCAATTATGATTCTCGATAAACTAGCTTTTGCAAGACGAGCGTTAAGATATTTTCTAATCTTATTATCTTCAACTAGGGTGTCACCATAATTGTTGCCACCATACCAGTTTGAATCCCATCCACGTATAATACCTAAACGGTTACTTATTGGATTAATTTTTTGTCCCATCGAGCATTAGTTTTGTGTATCGTTAGTAATTTTTGTGTCTACAAACAATGTCACGTGGTTTGAACGCTTACGGATACGGTATCCACGTCCTTGCGGAGCTGTGCGTAAACGTTTTAGCATAGTAGCTGAATCCACGGATATTGAGCTTATATATAAGTTAGCATTATCGGCTTTTTGCTCAGTTTTGGTTTCCCAGTTGGCAATGGCTGATTTAAGTAACTTTTCTAGTCTTCCAGAAGCTTCTTTTGACGAAAACTTCAATACGCTCAAGGCTTTATTTACTTCCATACCGCGAATCATGTCCGCCACAAGGCGCATTTTACGTGGTGATGTAGGAACGTCATTGAGCTTAGCAAAGTAAAGAGACTTTTGAGCTTCTTTTCTAGCGTCTGCTGTTATTTTTTTTCTTGCACCCATTTTTTTAGAAATGTTTAATTTTGTCTGTTGTTAAATTTCAATGGATTATTTTTTCTTACCACCATGTCCGCGGAAGTTACGTGTAGGTGAAAATTCGCCTAACTTGTGTCCTACCATGTTTTCGGTTACATATACGGGGATAAATTTATTACCATTGTGAACTGCAATAGTGTGACCAACAAAATCAGGTGAGATCATGGAAGCACGAGCCCATGTTTTGATTACGGTTTTTTTTCCGCTTTCATTCATGGCTAATACTTTGTTCTCCAACTTCAAATAGATGTATGGTCCTTTTTTTAATGAACGGCTCATATTATTTACTTAGTTATTCGATTATTTTTTCTTTCTTTCAATAATATATTGACTTGATTTTTTCTTAGGAGTACGTGTTTTGTATCCCTTAGCTAACAAGCCTTTGCGAGAACGTGGGTGTCCTCCAGACGCACGGCCTTCTCCACCACCCATGGGGTGATCTACCGGGTTCATGGCTACACCTCTCACTCTCGGACGGCGTCCAAGCCAACGTGAGCGACCTGCTTTACCTGATCTTTCTAATGCATGATCTGAATTACCTACGCTACCGATAGTAGCTTTACAGGTTGAAAGCACTTTACGTACCTCGCCTGAAGGCAACTTGATGATGGCATATTTGTCTTCACGTGAAGTTAGTTGAGCAAAACCTCCTGCTGAACGTACCATCGCGGCACCTTGACCAGGACGTAATTCAATGTTGTGAATGATTGTTCCCAGAGGAATGTTTTGCAATGGCAATGCATTACCTACTTCGGGAGCAACATCAGCTCCTGATACTACAGATTGACCAACTTCTAATCCATTGGGTGCAAGGATATAACTTTTTTCTCCATCTACGTAGTATAGTAATGCGATACGTGCCGAACGATTCGGATCATATTCGATTGCTTTTACTACTGCTGGAACACCTTCTTTGTTTCGTTTAAAGTCAATTACTCTATATTTTCTCTTGTGTCCGCCACCTAAGTAGCGCATGGTCATTTTACCATCATGGTTACGACCTCCGGATTTTTTTCCGCCAACAACAAGAGATTTCTCTGGTGCACTCGCAGTAATTGTGTCGAATGTACCAATAATCTTGTGTCTCTGCCCCGGTGTAGTGGGTCTTAATTTACGTACAGCCATTTTTCTTTTTAAATATTGCTATAAAAATCTATTGTTTCTCCGTCTTTAACTGTCACGATAGCTTTCTTGTAAGCAGAAGTGCTACCTTTGATAACTCCACCTTTGGTAAAGCGACTTTTTTTCTTAGCCGCTACTACGATGGTGTTCACGTCATTTACAGTTACATTGTACAATGCTTCAACAGCTTGTTTGATTTCAATCTTGTTGGCATCTTTTTGCACTTTAAAGCCATAGCGGTTAAGCTTTTCGCCTTGCTGAGTCATTTTCTCAGTTACGATTGGTTTAATGATAATTCCCATTTTTATACCTCCTATGCTTTAAATATTTGTTCTACTGCACCTACTGCTTCTTCTGTCAACACTAAAGATTTTGCATTCAAAATTGCATAAGTGCTTAGCTCAGAAACTGTTACAACATTTGCAGACGCTAAATTACGAGCCGACAAATATACGTTTTTATTTGCAGATGCTAAAATTATTAACGGTTTTTTCTCTGCAATCTGTAAACTTTTTGCCATTGACACAAAATCCTTTGTTTTAGGGGCATCAAACTCCAATTTATCAACCACTGTGATCAGGTTGTTGATGGCTTTGTAAGACAAGGCCGATTTACGTGCAAGTTGTTTTACCTTCTTGTTCAGTTTGAAGCTGTAATCGCGTGGAACTGGACCGAACATACGACCTCCACCGACACGAA
>CAIUKZ010000190.1 GCA_903899865.1 uncultured Bacteroidales bacterium
AGGGGTTTATCCCCCGAACGAAGTGAGCCTATTTGGTGAAAAAAGTACTATAACTACATGTTATGTATACATAGCTTTGGGTTGTTTTTTTTCTGGCGCAAGTGCAGCACGGTGGTGGCGGTTGGAGTGCAAACGTCTTTTTTGCTTTTCGCAAAAAGTGTGACAGAAAAAAACAACAGCAGGGTGGATTGTGCGGAAGCCGACAAAAAGACCGTGCAAGCCCAGAGGTACGAGGGGCGGGGATTTTTGGCGGCTGGGGGTTGACCTGCGGAGCTGCCCGTAATAAACTATCAGGCTTGCCTGACCGCTTTTTTTAAGCTATATTATAAATCATGGTAGTATTGTAAAATTAATTTAGTTGAGTTATAATAATTCTTTAGAAAAAACAAAGAAAATACGGGAGCAAAACCTACAAATTGCATGTCAGTTGCCATTGAGTATACGAGGCGTGTTAGCAGCATGACCGTTCAGTTGTTATATAGTTGTCATATGTTTTGTTGTGATATATCGTTGTCTGACAACAATTAAGTCAGTTTTATTTCTTGTTTTTATTTTCAGACAAGCAGATATGTGCTATATTGTTCTCCAAATACACAATGCTAAAATTATAAACTCACCACAGTTCATCGGTTTTTTTTCTGATTGCACTTTAACTGTCTAAACGAGCAAAAAAACAATGTACTGTGACCGCTCTGCCTATTATCAAAAAGCTATAAAAGCCACTGCAAGACAATTAAAATATACTCTCGCTTGCTGTGGCTTTTTTTGCTTTTGGGCGATTAGTCTTAAATTTAATTTCTAAGTTATAAATATGTTGAAGTTTATATTATATCTTGATAATCAATTGTACATTTGCACAGTTCTTTTTTGCGAAGATTTAAAACATTTTCATTGTTCATACGTTTAAACATTAAATGAAAAAACTAGTCTCCATATTATTTGCCACTTTGATACTCCTTTCGGGGATGCATCTGACTGTTGCAACGCATATATGCGGTGGGGAGATTTCGCAGGTAAAACTTTCGTTTACACACCAAAAAGCCACCTGTGGCATGTGTGGAGAGGAAGAAACAATTCCATGTACCAATAAAACAATTGATAACGAAGGTTGCTGCAAAGATGAAATATCATTTTATGTAGTTGATAGCAATTACAGCCCATCTACTTTACAAATCAATTACAATGCGAACCAACTATTGCAAGTTTTTGACATTCCTAAAACAATTGGAATTCAATCAACTCATACGAATTCTACTTTAAACACAAATGTCCAGCCACCGGGTAACTATATTGCCAGTGCTGTCAGCCTCCCTGACATTTGTGTATTCCGTATTTAAATAAGACCTGCCCCAAACCCCCTAAAGGGGAGTTTAAGACGTAGTTTCTTTATTGATTTTATTATCAATGAAGCAATTCTCCTTTTCTTTTATCTAATTATAATATCTCATAACTCGGTTTTTAAATCCTTATTAGGTGATTTAAATGCCAACAAACATATATCAAAATGAAAACATTCAAATTCTTCATAGCCATTATGGCACTTACTATTTCCACAGTAGCTTTTGCAGCTAATAAAACAGAATCTATCAAAGTATCGGGCAACTGCGAATCGTGCAAGGCACGTATTGAAAAAGCTGCTAAGTTTACTGGTGTTGTTAAAGCAGAGTGGAGTGATAAAACAAAAGTATTGACTTTGGTTTACGACCCAGCTAAAGTAAAAAGCGACGATGTGCAAAAGAAAATTGCAGCAGTAGGACATGATACTCCGAAATTCAAAGCTATTACCGCTGTTTACAATGCACTTCCGGGCTGTTGCAAGTACAGATAATTATTTAAATAAAAATTGGTAATATTAAGTGTAGGATATAATAACATCCTGCACTTAACTAACTTTATATCCAATTAATTAAAATAAAAAATCATGAAAACCAACAAAACAATATACTGTTGCTTGCTAATTTTCACAGCCTTTTTTTCGGCATGTGACACCAATGATGATATAGTTGTAAATGTGAATGATGGCGATTTTACAATTATTCTCCCAAGCCCACCAATAACAGGTCAAAATACAAGTTTAACGGCACAGCAAACAACGCAACTAATTTTTAAAGGAAAATTGTCAACTGTTTTAGGTTATCAGTCGGGATCAATTTTGGGTCCGACAATACTAGTTAATTCGGGCGATAGCTTGAAGGTTCAACTTAAAAATGATTTGACCGAACCAACAAATATTCATTGGCACGGATTAATTGTACCTGCTAATATGGATGGACATCCCGAAGATGTGGTTCAACCGGGAGCTTCTTTTGATTATAAGTTTAAAGTAGCTCAAAGAGGTGGTTTATACTGGTATCATCCGCACCCGGATGGGTATACCGCAAAGCAAGCTTACTTGGGGCTTGCTGGTGCAATAATTGTGCGTGATACCGAAGAGGATAAATTAAATTTGCCATCAGGTGAATTTGAAGTGCCATTGGTTATACAAGATAAGCGTATAAATACAGATTATTCGCTCAATTACTCACCAACAATGAATGATGTAATGACCGGATATATGGGACAATATATTACTGTAAATGGAGTTCACACCCCATACAAAGGGGTTAAAACAACAACTTATCGTTTCAGGGTTTTGAATGGTTCAAATAGCAGAATTTACAATCTAGGGTTTAGCAACGGGGTATCGTTTAAAGTAATAGGTTCGGATGGTGGATTGCTGGAAACGGCAGAAACTGTTTCCACGCTTCTACTTGCACCCGGTGAGCGTGCTGATATATTAATAGACTTTTCTTCATATAATATTGGGAAAGAGTTGTTTTTAATAAATAATACGTTCACGGGAGCTTCAACACAGGGTAAACAAAAGTTCAATATACTGAAGTTTGTATTAGAAACGAAAATAACAGATAACTATACTACACCAACTTTGCTATCATCAATCGATAAAATAGCGTCAAGTACCGCATCAAAAACACGTACGTTCCGCATTTCGGAAATGAGTATGAGTGGTATGGGAAATATGGGAGGAATGACAATGACAGGTATGCACCAAATAAACAATAAAGTGTACGATAAGAACAGGATTGATGAAGTTGTCACAGCGGGAAGTACCGAAATATGGGTATTTGACAATTCAACAGGTGCGGAACCACATCCTATGCATATTCATGGTGTACAATTTCAGGTATTAGACCGTACAGGTGGAAGAGGTAGTTTGATTGCCAGTGAAAAAGGATGGAAAGACACTATTCTTTTATTACCAGGCGAAAAAGTACGTGTAATAATGACATTCAGCGAATATAAAGGGGTGTTTATGTTGCACTGTCATAATCTGGAACACGAGGACGATGGTATGATGTTACAATTTGAAGTTAAATAACAAATCAAAAAAATGGTATTATGTTCAATAAACTTGTGCATTATTTTCTATATCATAGATTAATAACATTTATTTTTCTGATTGTTGTTCTGGTTTTGGGGATTTCGTTTGCGCCTTTTAATTGGAAAACGGGGCTGATTCCGCGTGACCCTGTTCCCGTTGATGCAATTCCTGATATTGGAGACAATCAGCAAATAGTCGCTACTGAATGGATGGGGCGTTCACCCAAAGATATTCAGGATCAGATAAGTTATCCGCTTACGTCGGCATTGCTGGGAATTCCGGGGGTAAAAACGATTCGAAGCACTTCAATGTTTGGTATGTCGTTTATCTACATTATTTTCAAAGATAATGTGGAGTTTTACTGGAGTCGGTCGCGCATATTGGAGAAACTCAATTCGTTGCCTCAAGGAACTTTGCCGGAAGGTATACAACCAACATTAGGGCCTGATGCAACAGCACTTGGTCAGATATTCTGGTACACGCTCGAAGGTCGTGACCCCAAAACAGGCAAACCTAGTGGCGGATGGAATCCGCAAGAATTACGCACTTTACAAGATTTTTATGTAAAATATAGTCTGTCGGCAGCCGAAGGTGTTTCGGAGGTTGCTTCGGTAGGTGGATTTATCAAAGAGTATCAGGTCGATGTGCAACCGGAAGCATTAAAAGCGTATGGTGTGTCGGTGATGGATGTGATGAATGCGGTAAAGAAAAGCAATCTGGATATTGGTGCAGAAACCATTGAACTGAATAATGCAGAATATATTATCAGGGGATTGGGCTATGTAAAAAGTATTGAGGACTTGGAAAATTCGGTAGTGTCGGTACGCAACAATACACCGGTACGGATAAAGGATATAGCTCGTACTTCGTTTGGTCCAGCTACACGGCGTGGTGGTTTGGATAAAGCAGGAAGTGAAGCAGTTGGCGCAGTGGTTGTGGCTCGCTATGGTTCGAACCCAATGGAGGTAATCAACAACGTAAAAGCTAAAATCAAAGAAATAGAAGCGGGATTACCTCAGAAAACATTGCCTGATGGTTCGGTCTCGAAAGTGACTGTTGTTCCGTTTTACGACCGCACAGGACTGATAAAGGAAACCATCGGCACATTGGAATCCGCATTGACGCATGAAATCATTATCAGTATCATAGTAATTATAGTACTGGTTTTAAATTTAAAATCATCGATAATTGTTGCTGGGCTTTTACCTTTGGGCGTATTAATGACATTTGTATTGATGCGTTTCTTTGGCGTTGATGCTAATATTGTTGCTTTATCGGGTATAGCCATTGCTATTGGTGTAATGGTAGATATTGGCATTGTGGATGTGGAGAATATTCTGCGACATTTGGAAATGCCCCAAAACAAGGGAGTAAGGGGCAAAGCTTTAATGAAAGTGATTTATGATGCTACTACCGAAGTTCGTGCAGCAGTGGTTACTTCTATTGCTACCACCATTGTGAGTTTTTTGCCCGTGTTTGCGATGGAAGCTGCTGAGGGAAAGATGTTTCATCCGCTTGCCTTTACTAAAACTTTTGCGCTGATTTCTGCTTTTGTTTTAGGTATTGTTGTACTGCCTACATTAGTACATATTCTTTTCGATATCCGAATTGATACAAAAAAAATCAGAAGATTTCTTAATGTAGGATTGATACTTGCAGGGATTTGTATTGTCGCTATTTGGCAAATAGTACCTGCTTTGGCATTGGTAGCTATTGGGATAAACAATTTATTCGGTTATAAATGGTCTGACAAACGGAAAGAATATCCGAATTATATCAATATTGCTATTACAGTACTTGTTGCGCTTTATTATTTAACTGTTGAATGGTTACCTCTGGGAGCGCATAATGGCACAATCATCAATTTCTTGTTTGTTGCAGGTATTGTAACCGTAATTTTGGCAGCACTGATGAGTATGGTTCATTTTTACGAACCTATACTTCGTTGGGCATTGCTCAACAAATGGAAGTTTCTGTTACTACCAGCATTTACTTTGATATTTGGATTTGTAGTATGGCAGGGATTTGATAAAACTTTTGGATTGGTTGCACAAGGATTCAATAAAATTGGTTGGCATGCACCCGCCAAAACATTTCCGGGTATTGGAAAAGAATTTATGCCTTCGTTGAATGAAGGTTCATTTCTTTTAATGCCTACAAGTATGCCTCATTCGAGTATCGAAAAGAATCTGAATTATATTGAAACGCTTGATAAACGATTGGCTGCCATACCGGAAGTGGAAGTGGCTGTTGGTAAGTGGGGGCGTGTAAATTCATCGCTTGACCCTGCCCCTGTTCAGATGTTCGAAAACACCATTAATTATCGCACGGAATATATTCTGGACGAAAACGGACACAGAATGCGATTTAAAACAAATGGGGATGGTGCTTATTTATTGAAGAATGGTACAACTTATCAGCCCGAAAAAGATGCTTTTAGAATTATCCCTGTTGATAGTTTGACAACATCTGATAGAGGTGAGTATTTTAGGCAGTGGCGACCGCAAATAAAGAAACCAACTGATATTTGGAATGAAATAGTAAAAGTAACCAACATACCCGGATTAACTTCAGCACCAAAGTTACAACCCATTGAAACCAGACTGGTTATGCTTTCGACAGGAATGCGTGCGCCTATGGGTTTAAAAGTGTACGGGCCAGACTTGGAGTCGATAGAAAAAGCAGGGTTGCAGTTAGAAAAAGCATTGAAAGAGGTTCATTCGGTAAAAGCAAACTCTGTATTTTACGACCGTGCAGTAGGCGCACCTTATTTGGAAATAAAACTGAACCGTGAAAATATGGCACGGTATGGAATGATGGTCAGCGATGTACAGGAAATTCTACAAGTAGCAATGGGCGGTATGGCGTTAAGTACTTCGGTGGAAGGTCGCGAACGATTTCCAATGCGTGTTCGCTATGCACGAGAATTGCGTGACAACCCCGAAGATATAAAACGGATATTGATACCTGCCATGAATGGAAGTCAGATTCCGTTAAGCGAAATAGCCGATATTGATTATACGCGTGGTGCGCAAATGATACGAAGCGAAAATACCTTTTTGGTGGGTTATGTAATATTTGATAAAGTAGAAGGTAAAGCCGAAGTAGATGTAGTAAATGAGGCTTCTGATATTCTGAAAAAGAAACTGGATTCAGGTGAATTGAATTTGCCGCAGGGCGTAACTTATAAATTTGCAGGGAACTATGAAAATGAGATTCGGGCTACCGAACGTTTATCCATTGTTATTCCTATAAGTTTAATTTTGATTTTATTACTACTGTATCTTCAGTTTAAAACCATTACTGCCTCATTTATTCATTTCTCTGGAGTTTTTGTGGCTTTTGCAGGTGGGTTTATTATGCTTTGGCTGTATGGTCAGGACTGGTTTTTAAACTTTTCAATAGCGAATGTAAATTTACGTGACCTGTTCCAAATGCATCCCATTAATTTGAGTGTAGCAGTTTGGGTTGGATTTATCGCCCTGTTTGGTATTGCGACCAACGATGGTGTAATTATGGGAACTTATATTCATCAGGTTTTCGAAGACAGACATCCGGCAACGGTGCATGAAGTGCGCGAAGCTGTGATTGCAGCAGGTATGAAGCGCGTTCGCCCAGCCATGATGACTACAGCTGTGGCAGTAATTGCCTTGTTGCCGGTACTCACATCCACAGGCAAAGGAGCTGATATAATGGTTCCTATGTCGATTCCAACCTTCGGAGGTATGATTATACAGGTTATGACCATTTTTGTAGTTCCGCTTTTTCAAGCCATGTGGCGTGAAAATGCAGTAAAACGAGATTTGAAAAAGAGTATTCAAACAATCAATAAGCAGGAATAATGATGGAAAAAAATTGGATACAAAGAACAATCATTTTAATCAGTATTTTATTGATTAGCATTGTGGGATATTGTCAGACAACTGACTCTCTTAATTACTATTTGGAGATAGCCGAAAAAAACAATCCTACAGTTATGCAACGATACAACGAATATCAGGCAGCACTTCAAAAAATTCCACAGGCAAGTTCGTTACCCGACCCACAATTGGAGATGGGATTTTTTCTCAGTCCTATGGAATTGATGGCAGGAAATCAGCTGGCTGATGTAAAACTGATGCAGATGTTTCCGTGGTTTGGTGTGCTGAAAAATGCCAAAGACGAAATGAGTTTGATGGCGAAGGCGAAATATGAAGCTTTTGTTGATGCAAAATTGCAGGTTTATTTTGATGTGCAATCCATCTGGTTCGATTTGTATAAAGTGAGGCAGAATTTAATTATTTCAGCCAATAATCTGGAACTATTAAAGACCATTGAACGACTTTCGATAGCAAAACTTAGAACAGGTTCTACAAGTAACGGGAGCAATTCAGCGTCGGACAAAATGCAGGGAAATGGAGCTAAAGGCTTGTCGGCTAGTTCGGGAGGAATGAGTGGTGGCATGAATAATACATCATCAGGCTCAGGTTTGGCTACAAGTTCTAAAACGAATGGAGTTTCAGGAGCAATGAATGCGCCAATGAGTTCAAGTTCTTCCACATTGGTTGACATTTACCGCATTCAGATAGAAATACAAGAGTTGGAAAATTCAATATTGTTATTGAGAAATGAAGAGCAGCTCATTCAGTCCAAATTTAACAGCCAGTTAAATCGCAATTTGCAATTGCCAGTTGCTGTTACAAGTTCGTTGCAAGTTGAACCATTGGATATTTCCTATTTAACGGTTTCTGACTCTATGTTTATTCAAAATCCAATGCTCAATATGCTAAAATATGACCAAATGTCAATTGATGCCAGAAAAAAAATGCAACAGAAAATGGGTTTACCTATGGTTGGCGTGGGTTTGAATTATTCGGTAATAAGTAAAAGTGAAATGTCCACTTCTCCCATGAACGGACAAGATATGATTATGCCTATGCTAAGTATTACTTTGCCCATTTACCGGAAGAAATACAAGGCTATGCAAACAGAATCAGGCTATTTAAAAGCCGCATCTGAAAATAATTACGTGGCTACTACCAATGAGTTAAAAATAGCTTACTTAGAAGCACTGCAGCAATATCATGATGCTAAAAGAAGAGTTAAACTTTATCAAAATCAGCGGGAACTTACCCAAAAATCAGTTGATATACTGCTAAAATCTTTCGCTGCATCTTCTGTAGCATTAACCGATATAATTCAGGCTCAACAGCAAATGCTCGATTATGAGATGAAAGAGGTAGAAGCTGTTGTTGATTACAATAAAGCAATTTCTCAACTAAAAAGATTAAAACAATAAAGATATGAAATCAATTATTTTAAACAAATATGTCCGTTACGGGTTAATGGTACTCGTTGGTCTTTTCCTTGGATGGCTATTTTTTTATCCAACGGCAACACTAAAGGAGGAACATAATCACACCGTATCCGAAAAGAAAAATGAAATATGGACTTGCTCCATGCATCCTCAAATAAAAATGGATAAGCCGGGGAAATGTCCCATTTGTGCTATGGATTTGATTTTATTAAATCAAAACAGTACGGCTCTTATGGATTCTGATGCTATACATTTTACTGCTGATGCAGCAGCGTTGGCAAATGTTGCAACATCGGTGGTGAGCCGCAGTAAGCCAGCTAAAGAAGTTCGTTTATACGGAAAAGTACAGGCTGACGAGCGATTGTTGCAAAATCAGGTGGCGCATATTGGCGGGCGAATTGAAAAGCTTTTCGTTGGCTTTACGGGTGAGGCGGTAACTAAAGGGCAGTTGCTAGCACTTATTTACTCGCCCGATTTAATTACAGCACAACAAGAATTGCTCGAAGCGGCTAAAGATAAACAATCGCAACCAGCCATATACGAAGCAGCCATCGAGAAACTACGACAGTGGATGTTGAATGATAAGCAAATATCGCAGATTGAACAATCCCGTCAGGTAAAAACAAAATTTGAGGTTTACGCCAATACTTCGGGAGTTGTAACTACTAAAAAGGTCAATGTGGGTGATTATGTTTCGCAAGGAACTGGATTATACGATATAGCCAATCTTTCGAAGGTTTGGGTATTGTTCGATGCCTATGAAAGCGATTTGCCATTTCTGACTGTTGGAAATAATGTAAACTTTAGTTTGCAGGCAATCCCTGGTAAAATTTTTAATTCAACTATTCGTTTTATCGACCCTGTAATTGACCCAGTGAACAGAGTTGCTAAAATAAGGGTGGAGGTTGATAATGGTGCAGGTAAATTAAAACCCGAAATGTTTGTAACGGGGACAGTGAAAGCTAATCTGAATGAATATAAAAACAACTTAGTTATTCCACGTTCAGCAGTACTTTGGACAGGAAAACGTTCGGTAGTCTATGTAAAACAACCCGATAGCGGTGAGTTGAATTTCAAGATGCGCGAAATAGAAATCGGACCAATGCTTGGAAACAGTTATGTTGTAATTTCGGGTTTAGAAGAAGGCGAAGAAATTGTCAGCGATGGCACATTCAGTGTCGATGCCGCTGCTCAACTCGAAGGTAAACCAAGCATGATGAGTCGTTAAAACAGTTTCTTGTAAAAACGAGCGAAGAACACGAAAATCTGGCTATTTTTGAATATAAAAGCCACTGCAAGACGTTTGAAAATAAACACTCACTTGCTGTGGCTTTTTTTGCTTTTTGGGCGATTAGAAGTATTGCTGTTTATTTTACAGGAATTTACCTGTTAGTTGATTTATTGATTTATAACCAACGGCGTACTTTAGTGCAATACTGCAT
>CAIUKZ010000191.1 GCA_903899865.1 uncultured Bacteroidales bacterium
GTGCAGGCAGAAACCGAAAACATTAAATTAGGATTTACCTGAAGTAAATGCTTAACAATAGTAGTTTTGCCCGACCCAGATGGAGCACAAAATATGATTACTTTCCCTTTATTCATAAACCTTTGATCTATTAAAGTACATTGTTTATTTGTTCTTTAATTTTTTCTAGTTCTTCCTTCATTTCTACCACAGAACGCTGCATCAGGTGGTGATTACTCTTTGAACCTATGGTATTAATTTCTCTTCCCATTTCTTGAGCTATAAACCCTAATTTCTTGCCTGGAGCATTCTCATTTTTCATAGTTTCCAGAAAATAGTCCAAATGATTAGTCAATCGGACTTTTTCTTCGTTAACATCCAGTTTTTCAATGTAATAAATCAACTCTTGCTCCAAACGGTTTTTATCATAGTCTATTTTATCTGACAATGCTTTCAAGTTTTCTTCGAGTCGAGCTTTAATTTTTTCAACACGCTCTGTTTCAAAGGGTTCAATATCTTTGAGTAACTGACGAATATGTTCTATTTTTGACTCAAATACCTGCGCTAATGAAGCACCTTCTTGAGTGCGAAATGACTTGAACTCATCAATGGCAATCTGTATGGTTTTCTTTATTTCAATCCACTCATTTTCATCCAGTTCTACAGTTTCAGTCTTCATGGTATCGGGTAGTCTAAGTAGCACTTCAAACCAATTGGAAGGTACTGATATGCCCAAATTGTCAGCCATTGATTTGATTTGCAGATAATAAGCCTCTACGATGCCTTGATTAATCTGTGTGACAGATTCTTTGGTGGAACTATCTACATACAATGAAAAATCCACTTTACCGCGATCCAATTTCTGCGAAAGCTCATTTCTTATCTCGATATCCTTTTCGCGATATAGCCCTGAAATACGAGTAGAAAGATCCAACTGTTTACTGTTAAGCGACTTAAGCTCTACCACTATTTTCTTATTACCGTATTCACAAGTGGCTTTACCAAAGCCTGTCATCGATTGTATCATTTTGTCTTTTTTAATGGATGTAAATTCACTACAAAAATAGCAATTTTATTGGCTATGTAAGCTTTTAGATAGGTATTCTTTGAAAACACAATAGAACATACAGGTAAACACATATTCCAGTTTGAAAACCTAAACGCAAAGACACTAAGTCGGATTTATCACTTTGCGTTACGAAAAATTTAAGTACGCTACGAAAAAAACCAGAATTTTTCTTAGCGACTTTGTGACTTTGTGTCTTCGTCTTCAAAAAATGCTTTATTCATTTTAACCATTTTCAACAAAATTAGTCAACAAAAAATTCTATTTTTGTACTAATAATCAAAAAACACATTCTAAAATAATACTTATGGGAAAAACTAAAAAATTTCTTCTTCAAGAATCCGAACTACCTACTCAGTGGTACAATATCGTAGCCGATATGACCACCAAACCGATGCCAATGTTGCACCCTGGCACTAAACAACCTATTAAAGAAGAAGACCTTTATCCATTATTTGCTAAGGAGTTAGCACACCAAGAGTTAAATCAAACAGAATCATGGATAGAAATTCCCGATGAAGTACGTGAGAAATTAAAGATATACCGCCCTACTCCACTTGTGCGTGCATACAATCTTGAAAAAGCACTTGATACACCTGCACATATTTATTTCAAAAACGAAAGTGTAAGTCCTGTAGGTTCTCATAAATTAAATTCGGCTTTGGCTCAAGCTTATTACTGTAAAGCAGAAGGAGTTACCAATATCACTACCGAAACTGGTGCTGGTCAATGGGGTACTGCACTCTCATTTGCAGCTAAGACTTTTGGGTTAGAACTAGCAGTGTACATGGTGAAGGTAAGCTACGAGCAAAAACCGTATCGTAGGTCATTAATGCAAACATGGGGAGCTCAGGTGATACCATCTCCTAGCATGTCCACACAGGCTGGTCGCAAAATATTGACAGAACACCCCAATTATCAAGGCAGTTTGGGAACTGCAATATCAGAAGCCATTGAGCTTGCCATGCAAACTCCCAACTGTAAGTACACCCTGGGAAGTGTGTTGAATCACGTGTCTTTGCACCAAACCATCATCGGTCTGGAGGCTGAAAAGCAAATGGAAATGGCTGGCGAATATCCTGATGTGGTGATTGGCTGTTTTGGTGGTGGATCTAATTTTTCAGGAATAGCATTCCCATTCATGCGCCACAACATTAAAGAAGGAAAAACCACTCGCTTTATAGCAGCAGAACCAGCTTCTTGCCCTAAACTAACACGTGGAGTATTCCAGTACGATTTCGGCGATGAGGCTGGATATACTCCGCTTTTGCCTATGTACACCCTTGGTCACAACTTTGCTCCAGCTCACATCCACGCTGGCGGACTTCGATATCATGGTGCAGGCACCATTGTTAGTCAATTAATGAAAGATAAGCTAATGGAATCTGCTGACATTGAACAATTGGACTCATTCAAAGCCGGTGTTCTTTTTGCTCAAACAGAAGGTATTGTACCCGCTCCAGAATCAGCACATGCCATAGCTGCTGCCATCAACGAAGCGCTTAAAGCCAAAGAGGAAGGAAAGACCAAAACCATCTTGTTCAATCTTTCGGGACACGGATTGGTAGACATGGCTGCTTATGATCAATACCTGGCAGGTGATTTGGTTAATTACTCTCTATCCAAAGAAGAGATAGATGTAAATGTGGAGAAATTGGAAAAACTAATCTAAACTTTTTCAAAAACAATATTCATACAATGGGGAATAGAAAACGAATAAGTTTTGTTCCCCATTGTGTTTATTAGTATTCTAGACTTTTTTCTTATCAGAAGTGAGTATCAATCTTAAAGAAGTGTCCTTGGTGATGTAGCTCCACGCCCAGTTAAAAAACACGATAAGCTTGTTTCTCACACTTAGTATCAACATCAGGTGCAGTAACATCCACACATACCAAGCCACTATGCCATGAAATTTCACAAATGGCAAATCAACCACAGCTTTGTGTTTGCCGATAGTTGCCATCAAGCCCAAATCATAATACTCATATTCACGTATGGATTTTCCATTCATAGACCTTATGATATTATTTCCTAAATTTTTAGCTTGATTAATGGCCACATTGGCCACTTGTGGGTGTCCGTTCGGATAAAGGGATGTTTCCATGTATGCAATATCTCCTAGAGCATAGATATTTGAAAAGTCACGCAGCCTATTGTATCTATCTACAATGTATCTATTTCTATTAATGCATTTATTATCAATGCCTTGAATAATATTTCCAGTAACACCAGCGGCCCAAATTAAATTTTTGGTTGGTATGGTGGTTCCATCATTCAAAGTAGCAATACTACCATCATAACTAGTAATAAATTTCTCGGTTCTAAGCTCAACACCAAGTTCTAAGAGATACCTACTTGCTGCAGTTTTAGCTTCAACACTCATATTATTTAAAGGCGATTTACTGCCCTCCAATAAAATGATTTTCAGATTTTTAAAGTCAATATTGGGATAATCCTTGGGCAAAATATTGTTTTTTAACTCAGCAAATGCACCAGACAACTCTACTCCTGTTGGCCCTGCACCAACTATAACAATATTGTTTAGCGCTTCTTTTTCTTCATCTGAGGCAAAAGTCTCTTTTTCAAAACTTAGTAAAATTCGGTTGCGAATTTTGATGGCCTCCAAAGTTGTTTTCATGGATAGCGCATTTTTGCTCATTTCTACATTTCCAAAGAAATTGGTTGTACAACCAGAGGCTATCACTAAATGATCATACGAAATTTTACCATAAGTGGTAAGCAACTGATTGTCTTCAGGATAAATACCCAAAACCTCAGTCATCTGAAAATCAACATTGGGGTATTTTTGAAAAATCTTTCTGAATGGGAAGGAAATACTTGCCGGTTCGAGACGGGCACTTGCCACTTGATAAAGTAAAGGTTGAAATTGATGATGATTAATCTTATCAATCAGAATAACCTTGATAGCTTTGTTTTTCAAACTTTTAGCCAATTGAAGACCTGCAAAACCACCACCAATTATCACCAACCTTTCACCCTCTTTAATACTTAATTGTTCCATCGTTTTTAGTTTATTGTACTAGATTCATAACAAACCTAATGGATGAAAGTTGGAAATATGATTTATTAAAATGTGACATTCAACTAGAAATGTTATCCTTTTGTAAGTGATTCAAAAAAAAGGATTCACCGAAATTACTCGATAAATCCATTTTTTCGTCGGTATAGCGGGATTCGAACCCACGACCCTCCCGTCCTAAAAACGGGATGCGCTAATCAACTGAGCTACACGACTGTGACTTTTCCATGAATTCAGTTCCATCTCACGTTGGTAGGCTTGGCTCTTGGTTTCATATTCTTCGGAATACTCCAATGTCCAGGGTACTCCTGTTTTAGTTGCTTTACTCCTACCTCCATTATGTCTCGAAAGTCTATCTTCCAAATTACCTGTTGAACCAATATAGTACTTATTGGTTTTATGGGAAAGTAGAATGTAGGTGTAGAACATAATACTATAATATTTAGTGATAAAAAAAAGAGGACTCACCGAAATTACTCGATAAATCCTCTCATTCTTCGTCGGGGTAGCGGGATTCGAACCCACGACCCCCTGCTCCCAAAGCAGGTGCGCTAACCGGACTGCGCTACACCCCGTTGCTTTATCATATCTGAAAAGCGAGTGCAAAGATACTCCATTTTTCGTAAAGAACAAACTATTTGTAGTATTTTTGTAAAATATAATTCATGAAATTTTATGAATATTTCTCAATCATTTGAATTCTAAAAACTTATCAATGGCTGGAATTTACATTCACATACCCTTTTGTAGAAAAAGATGCACCTATTGCGACTTTTATACTCAAATTGCTCCAAAATTAGTACCCTCGTTTGTTGATGCCGCATTGAAAGAAATTGAATATAGAAAGGATTATTTGGGGAATGAAATCATTAACACCATCTATTTCGGAGGTGGAACTCCTAGTATTATTACCCAAAGTGATTTTGAGAGGTTTTTTAAAACTATTTCTAGCTTTCATACCATTTCAACCGATGCTGAAATTACATTTGAAGCAAATCCTGACGACCTTTCTATCGAATATCTTGAAGGAATTAGAAAACTTCCATTCAATAGAATAAGTATTGGTATTCAATCATTTATTGATAGGGACTTAAAAAAAGTAAACAGACGACACACTGGGCAACAAGCCATTCAAGCTGTGCAAAATGCCAAAAGTGCTGGTTTTGAAAATATTAGTATTGATTTGATCTATGGACTGCCTAATCAGACCATTGATGAATGGAAATCTAATTTACTACAGGCTTTTGAATTGGATGTTCAACACATTTCAATATATGGTTTGACCTATGAAGAGGGCACAAAACTTTGGGTAGAACGAAAGCAGGGGATTAGCCCAAACTTGGACGATGAAACCATGAACGAAATGTATCTTATTACAATTGACGAAATGTCCAAACATGGTTATGATAGATATGAAATATCTAATTTTTGCAAAAATGGGTTGCAATCTAAGCACAATTCGTCTTATTGGAAAGGTGAAAAATATCTCGGAATTGGTCCTTCCGCACATTCTTATGACGAAAAATCAAGACAGTGGAATATTTCTAATACGGAAGAATATGTGAAGGCTGTGCAAAAAATGGACAAATTCTTTGAGGTTGAGGTTTTGACCACTGACAATATGTACAACGACTACGTAATGGTATCATTGCGCACAGCTAATGGAGCAAACCTGAATAAAATTCAAAACGAATTTGGACCAAAATACGCAAGTCATTTTCTAAAATCCATTGAGAATCACATTAAAAATGGATTAGTCATTGAAGAAAATGACATATATACGCTAAGTATCAATGGAATAATGGTTTCAAATTCGGTTCTAGTTGATGCAATGATGGCGTAAATTGATTGTGTTTGATTCTCTTTATTGAGTATGAAAAAATTTCAAAAATATATCGTACTTTTGCGTCATAAAATCATCTTGTATAAAGCATGGAAAACACTAATAAGAACAAAAATATTCGGTCTAAGTTTCTACTGTATTTTTGGTTACTTTTCGGTTTTGGGTTAGTCACAGTCAGTCTACTTTTCTTTCTAATCTCAATAGGATGGATAGGCTACCTGCCTCCTATTGACGAGTTGCAAAACCCTAAAAGTAAATATGCTACCGAAATCTACTCGTCAGATTTACAGTTGATTGGAAGATACTTTTTCAACAAAGAAAACAGAGTTGGTGTTCATTACAATGAAATATCACCAAATGTCACAAATGCGCTTATTGCCACTGAGGATGTTCGGTACTATGATCATTCAGGCATAGATGGTAGAGCTCTGACTAGA
>CAIUKZ010000192.1 GCA_903899865.1 uncultured Bacteroidales bacterium
ATCCAACAATCTGCGGGTCTAGGCAACGGGCTTTTGGTGCATTTTTACACATATCAATAAACATGTTATAAATCAACAAGTTATAGACCCTTAGGAATCAGTAGGTTAGAGTGAGCTCAAATCAGGATAACACATAGCAAGAGCAGCAGTGGGGTCACTGCTCTGAGTGGTCTCTCTGAGCTTTGCTGAATTAGTTTTAGATATCACAGTACACGAATACAAATTATACTCAGCACTATATCCAAATACAGAATATTCTGAATTAGAACCAGTTTCAAAATACCAATGTCCTTGGGTATATTTTGAAGCAACATCACCAAGTTGTTTTGGTGCATGTGGCATTGCATTAAGTTCATTTTGGATTTGTATTTCGTTTAGAGTAGAGGTTTGGAAGTCCTGACTAAAGTGATTGACACTATATGGAAAATTATTAGTTATGGTAGATGTGAGTGTAGGAGCACTATAAACAAATTGCGAGTAATAATAACCATTTGACTTTGGTGTATAGTCCACCCTTTTTACAACTCTTACACCCTCATCCCCTATCGTACAATCGTAAAGACTTTGCTTATTGGCAATGGCAGGCATATACACATAATGCAACTCTGTTACCGTGGGAGTATTTGTTACAGTAACTTTTGGAAAATATCTATAACGGTAAGTCATTTCACAGTCAAAGGTATTGTTCTTTGGATTCTTAAAGAATGCAAATTGATCACCCTGTTGTTTAGACAATGTCTTCCATGAGTTGGTAGCTGCCTTAGTGAGAGTTTGTGAACTAGAACCAGATATCGTGGGGCAGGAATATGGGTCAGCATTCTGGCAAGCTGAACTAATAATCATTCCATCCTTCCGCAATCTTAGACCATCAAGTCGAATAACAAAATTTAAAGCCTTACCTGTTGACGGAGGAACAATAGTTGCTCTCGTGTAAATATCAAAACTAACTGTTTGAGGGTCACCCGTTAATATAGATTTGATTGTATTGGCGTTGAATGAATTTGATCCATAGAATGTTCCTGGATCAACATTATATTGTAATTGAAGATCTGTAATCAGAAGGTCTGATACAGCCTTATATTTAATCAAGTAGTCTACAATTTGTTCACCCTTGAGTCTAGCAGTATTATCGTTCGATGCTATGAAGTCATCATAAAAAGAATCAAGAGATATACCAGCATCAGCAAATATCTTACCCATATTACCTACAACAGTCTTTACGTTTGCAGCAACCAAATTGGAAAGTGCTCCGCAAGACTCGCTAACAGGAATGATTCCGTTTTCAGCTCCTATAGTTTGTGACCTACCTTGGGCAATGGCGGATGCAAATAAAGAGGTAAAGGGGGTGACGTTTGCTACTGCCTTCGTGGAGGTTCCTCCAAGCCATTTTACAGGAAGGTAGACCATCCTATATGGAGCAGGAACAACTCCACGAGTTGTATCAACAGCACCAGCAGGCACATCGACAATGATTGCTCTTGGATCGGCGGGAGACTGGTAGCAAGGAAATGAGACAAAGTCATTCAGCGTAAATTGATAATTACCATTTGCATCTGTTGTGGTTTTTGGTTCGCCCTGCTCCCAGGCAAGACTCCAATTCATATCAACAAACACTGTTGCACCAGCAACATAGCCGTCAATAACCTTACCTTGAACAGCAATAACATTAGACTGAGTTGCTGGCAGCGAAGACGTGGCAGGTTGAACACTATTTCCGCCACCACCTCCACAGCCAGCAATAACCAAAACAAAAGCAAAAATTACGTATTTCATATTAAGCAGCCTCAGCAAGAGCCTTACCAAAGTGAACAAGTAGGATTCGGTTCAGCTGCTTCTTAGTCTGCTTGTTGATGAATC
>CAIUKZ010000193.1 GCA_903899865.1 uncultured Bacteroidales bacterium
AAAATATTGCTAGCAGTCAGATGTTGATTGTTGTCCACGAAAATCAGGTCATCTAGACTTCTGAGCATCCTACTTTCTATTCTCCACATTACATTGTCTGCCAGCTGCAGATCCATATTTAATGATAAGCCCAAAGTCTGAAATCCATTAACTGTGCCTGTGCTGACTATCACACCATATTTATCAGAATAAAACTCGGCACGTGTTGCCAATGATAACTTATCTGATGCAGCATAACGTGCAATACATATAGGCGAATACCACAAATGGTACAATGTGCTATTTTTCGATTTTTGTTGAGCGCCGACATCGACACCCAATATCAACCCAATAGATTCAGTCACTTGACAAATGGCATAAAAGTTATGAAAATAACGCATTTTTCGTAGGCTATCGGGACTGTCATTCCCAACAAAAGAGCTACTATTTATGGTCAACCTTTTGTCTGGCATCCAGGTTAGTTGATGTCCGCAAGCAGGAGTGTTATTGCCATTTATTCGCTGCATTCGTTGCCAACCATTGAGTAACAATCCACTGACAAACCACTTTCCATCATTGGAGGTGTAGGATAGTTTAACGCCTGATTCATAGTATGGCGAATTTTCGGCCATTAAGCTTCGCGTCATGTTCCAGCAATTGGCACCTACCGCACTTTCAAAACCTATGTGAGAAGAAAAAACTCCTGCGTCAATCCATACATTTTTGCTATTGGAAAGTTTCAATCCCAAATTGGCTTCAAATATATTTCGCAGTACATCTGGCTCTGACTTTAAATTGGCACTAGAATAGGTACCTGTCATCAAAGCCAGTTTTCCACGCACATTTTCTTTGTCATATTCAGCTTGTAAATAGCCTAGATTGACACTCACTTCGTTATGCCTATTATACGAATAAAAGCATGTTGGACGTGTATGACTTGCTGGATTGGAAAAATCATACACATAATACATTTCTACATAACCTTTAATTTTAAGTGGACTGACCACTGTCTGAGCGCTAGCACACACGACTACGAGCAATATCTGAATTGTTAAAGCAATGATTATTTTCATCTTTTTATAATTGATTTTTTAGTTGTCAGATGAAATTCGCACATAAACATCTCCTTGTGTGTCAAAGTTTATTTGTCGTGCTCGTTTCATAGAATGAGTTATTGATTGATGCATTCACAGCACAAAAATAGCACTTTACATTCAATTTTTCACAGACAAACTTTATGTCTATAAATCACAGCTGTGCTGAGTGTTTCATTTTCTTGCTTTGCCATCTATCCAATTCAAGATTTAACTTCAAAACATTAATTTGCTCAGGTCCGAAAATACCCAATAGTGGATGCTCTGTGTTCTTTGCTATCAGTTTTTTCAATTCTACAGCCGGGATAGATCTAGCGTGTGCTATCCTCATCACTTGAACATTGGTGGCTTTTATAGATAGGTGTGGATCTATACCACTTGCACTTGCCGTTACAAGGTCTGAAGGAATGTCTGACCTTTTCACTGTTGGATTGTGCTTTAAGAATGTATCAATTCGGCATTGCACCACCGCCAAATATTCAGGATTGGTAGGCCCTTTGTTACTTCCACCGCTACTTGCAGCATTATAACCCACTGCCGATGGGCGTGACCAGAAATACTTGTCTGATGTAAATCTCTGACTTACATTGACATATAACCGATCCCTGCTTCAGTAAGTCAGTGGATAACTTACCCCTACTTTGATAGAAAATATTGCAATTCACACCCCTACTTTAAAACAACTACCTATATATAAACAAGTTAAACTGGGGCAAATTCCACCTCCACAACATCCGGTTTTACTATGTGGGAATATTGGAGAACATACTCGAATAATACCGTTTGCACAAACAACGGCATTACCAACAGTAGACATAACTGAACATGGACGTTTGCAAATTTGCTACTTTTTTTGGCTTAACTACATTAAATATGAAAATATGACACCCAACAATCAATCGGTCAACGACTACATTGCCACTTTCCCTGCTGAGACACAAGTCATTTTGGGAAAGATCCGCAACATCATACACAGCTTAGCCCCACAGGCCGAAGAGTCCATCAGCTACGGCATGCCAGGATACAAAGTCAATGGCAAGCCACTGGTATATTTTGCAGGATATAAAAAGCACATCGGGATATATGCCACTCCGTCAGCTCACTTAGCATTTAGCAAAGAGCTTGCCCGGTACAAGCAAGGCAAAGGTTCGGTGCAGTTTCCGCTTGACAAGCCAATACCCTACAAATTGATAAAACAAATGGTGGAATTTAAGTTAAAGGAAGGTCAATAATAACGATATTTCAGCCTCATCACGCCTCACTCAACGGCATTTTAATCTATTTTAGCACCATCATAATAAATAAAATTGTACCTTTGTCGGCAAAATTTAGAGTTAAGAAAAATAAAAATGTAATTTTATGAATGTAGTTACAAAAACCATTGCATTGGGCGATGGACGTACGATTTCGATTGAAACAGGTAAGTTGGCCAAACAGGCTGACGGTTCTGTGATGGTTCGCATGGGTGACACCATGTTATTGGCCACAGTTTGTTCGGCTAAAGATGCAGTTCCAGGAACTGACTTTATGCCACTATCAGTAGATTATAAAGAGAAATTTGCAGCATTTGGTCGTTTTCCAGGTGGTTTCCTTCGTCGTGAAGGTCGTGCTTCGGATTACGAAATTCTGGTTTCTCGTTTGGTAGACCGCGCTTTGCGTCCTTTGTTTCCAGACGATTATCATGCAGAAACTTTTGTGAATGTGATGCTTGTTTCGTCTGACGGACAAGATATGCCAGACGCACTAGCTGGACTTGCTGCTTCTGCAGCATTGGCAGTGTCTGATGTTCCATTTAACGGACCTATCTCCGAAGTACGTGTAGCACGTATCAACGGACAATTTGTAGTGAACCCTACTTTCGCTCAGTTGGATACAGCAGATATGGAAATCATCGTAGCAGCTACCATTGACAACATCATGATGGTGGAAGGCGAAATGAAAGAAGTGAGTGAAGACGATTTATTGAATGCCATGAAAGTAGCTCACGAAGCTATCAAAGTGCATTGTCAAGTCCAACTAGAACTAATGGAAGCTGTAGGTAAAGCAACAAAACGTACTTACAGCCATGAAGTGAATGACGAAAATCTTAAGAAAGATGTATGGGCGAAAACTTATGATAAAGTGTACGAAGTAGCTCGTGCTTGCAATGCTGACAAACACTCACGTAGTGATAATTTCTCTGCTGTAAAAGCAGAATACATAGCTGGATTAGAGCCAGAATATGCTGCTGCCAACAAAGCATTGATTGGCAAATACTACCACGATGTGGAAAAAGAAGCAATGCGTCGTTCTATCCTTGATGAAGGAAAACGATTGGATGGTCGTAAAACAACTGAAATCCGTCCTATCTGGTCAGAAGTAGATTACCTTCCAGGTGCACACGGTTCGGCTGTATTTACTCGTGGTGAAACTCAATCATTGACCACCGTTACTTTGGGAACAAAGATGGACGAGAAATTGGTAGATGAGGCGTTGATTCGTGGCAAAGAGCGTTTCTTGTTGCATTATAACTTCCCACCATTCTCAACAGGTGAAGCT
>CAIUKZ010000194.1 GCA_903899865.1 uncultured Bacteroidales bacterium
AGATTGGTAGCCGTAGTAGCTGCAGCCACCTTTCCCCAACGAGAAAAAACAGCAACTACCTGTTGCCCAAAGAGTATTCCTTTGTAATACTTTCGACTACCACGCTCAATAATTTGAATATCAGTGAGCTGATCTATAATCTTGTTTATTTCTTCGGGCATGGCACCCATTATACCAATAAGACTCATAAGCAATTTTTAAAAAAAATTGAAAATTGAAGATTGAAGAATGAAAATTGGATAAAGAGTTGAAGCGAGATACAATTTGCCAATGGCAAAAAAATGTATTTCTCTTCATTTTTCATTTTTCAATCTTCAGTTTTGTTATTCTCTGAAACAATGTAGGATGTGAATAATGAAAGAACACATACAGCGGATGTGGCATCAGATTGCCAAGTGAGGAGGCTGTCAGTTTTTTTAAGCCAGACTCCAGTTGTGGTGCATAGCCGTATTTGGCAGCAAAAGCATCAGCTTGGTATTCAAACTTGCGTGACAATACATTGGTTCCCAAATCCAATAGCAATGAAAAAGGCGAATACAAAATGCTAAATACCAGCGCATTCAGGTGAAATGATGCTACCTTCCCTCCCACTGCTTGCGCAAATGCGTCGCTCTGAAGGATGTAACCGAACGCAAAGAAAAGTAGTAGTGTACTTGGAATGGACAGTAAGAAATTGATGAGCGTGTGTTTGTGCTTGTAGTGTCCCACTTCATGTGCTAGTACGGCCACAATTTCATCGGTGGTCATTTTGTCCATCAGCGTGTCATAGAGCACAATGCGCTTCTTCGCTCCCAAGCCAGTGAAATAGGCATTGGCTTTAGTAGAACGCTTTGAGCCATCTATCACAAATATGTTGGTGAGATTAAATCCTGATTTATTAGCAAATTTCTCAATTTCATTTCGCAGTTCCCCTTCAGCAAGTGGTGTTTGTTTATTGAACAAAGGCACAATGATTTGGCTGTAGAACATGGTCATAAACAGGCTAAAAACAGTAACTGTAGCCCATGCCAGCAGCCAGAAGTAAGTAGGCGTGAGTGTGTAAATCCAAATAATGAGCGACATCAGTCCACCGCCAAGTACCATTCCCATGCCATAGCCTTTCAGTTTGTCAAGAACAAACAACTTGGGTGTTACTTTATTGAACTCGAACCGTTGCTCTATCACGAAGGTGTCGTACCATTGAAATGGAATGGTAATCAAATCATTGGCAAGAAATAAGATGCCAAAAAACAGAATGGAAACCAAGATGGTATTGGTGGTGATGTTTTGAACCAAGCCGTCTACCCACGCAAAACCACCGCCGAGGTACATGGCCAGCGTCACCAAAAATCCAAACGTGCTGGTAATCATCCCAAATCGCTGATTGGTACGGAAATAGTCCTGCTGTTTGGCATACTTCTCAGGGTCATAAATGTCTCTCAGAACAGTGGGCAATTCATTTTTTGAGTAACCCAGATTGAGTATGGATAGGTATCTTTCGAGTGCGAAATTGGCTATCAGTATGATAATGATGGAGATAAATAGGTAGTAAGACATTTTTTAATTGATAATTGATAATTGATAATGAATAATTGAGATTTTAGAGCCAAGAATCAAGAACCAAGACTTTAGACTTAAGATTTTGTAATATAGACCTCTATCCCCTAACCCTTTCTCCCGATAAGGTGATATGGCAGCTCATTATTTGGGTTTTGTTTCATTTTTGATATCACGTTTGCTAA
Source organism: uncultured Bacteroidales bacterium (assembly GCA_903899865.1). GTDB lineage: Bacteria > Bacteroidota > Bacteroidia > Bacteroidales > Paludibacteraceae > Paludibacter. The sequence goes on from CAIUKZ010000194.1 coordinate 1,722, forward strand.
ACAAACTTCGCTCTTAAAGTCCCCCATGGGGGGAACCAACGGTCAGCGAAGCTAATTAGGGGGCTTTTTACCTATTTCCAAAAATAGAGCTACCCACTCTTACTAGGGTGCTTCCTTCCTCTATTGCAATGCGGTAATCATCAGACATGCCCATGGAGATTTCACAAAACTGAGATTCATCACCGAAATAGTCTTGTTTCACCTTGTCAAATAGTGACTTAAGGCTTCGAAACTCACATCTCACTTGATCCTTGTTTTCAGTATAGGTAGCCATTCCCATCAGTCCGCATAGCTGGATGTGGTGTAGCTTTCGCCACTCACCACTCGCCAGTGTTTCTTGCAGTTCGGTGGCCGAGAATCCAAATTTTGTTTCTTCTTGGGCAATATGAACCTGAAGAAGACAGTTGATCTTCCGATTTTGTTTCTCAGCATATTTGTTGATTTCGGTCAGTAATTTGTAGGAATCTACGCCATGAATCAACGAAACAAAAGGTACAATATACTTAATTTTATTAGTTTGGAGATGACCAATAAAGTGCCAACTAATATCTTTTGGGAGCGACTCATATTTGCCACATAGCTCTTGAACTTTGCTCTCCCCAAATATACGCTCGCCTGTCTGATAAGCTTCTTGAATTGCATCATTGGAATGAAATTTTGATACACACACCAGCTTGACATGGTCTTGTATGTGTTGTTTTATAGTTTTGAGATTGTTTTTGATATCCATTGGTAATCAAGATGATTTGCTATATTTCGCTTTGAGATGGAGCGTTGCTCACTCCCATCTTAAACACATCCATGATGGTGGTTTCGGTGATAGCTGCCACTTCAAAGTCCGCCATGGTGCCTTGCATGCCTATCATCAGTGTGTCCCATGCATCTTTCACGGTGGATGCCTGCACCATCATGGTCGAAGGCGTGCGTTTTTCCACTTTCTTCTCTTCGTCATAGGACACAAAAATCACCTTACAGCGGTACCATTTGTCTGCCTCTTCTGCCTCATTGGGAAACAGTTCGGCAATACGCGCTCTACGGATATTGGACACCATAAACTCACCGCTGATAAACGGTCTCATCTCTTCATTGATGCGAGTTTCAGCCTCAGTAAATGACAACGCATCCACTAAATATGCCTCATTGATTTTAACAACTTTACCTTCTTCTACCGTCTTTTCGTACTTAATTTTACATTCGAACCAGTTATACATAATTTCTATTCGTTTTAGATGTTAGCCCCTCCAATAGGGAATTGTATGAATGTTGTTGTCAACTTTTTGAACTTACAAAGATAAGATAAAATGCCGATAAACTGCGACGCTCTGGTCTGCCTTTTTCATTAGTTCTCGTAAGCACTTCGGGTGCAACTTAGAATAACCATAATTAATGACCCACACACCTTGCTGAGTAAAAAAACTTTGGTAATTTTACGGAAATATGGAGAGATGGGTGGGCTGAAGAAAAAACATTGGGTAAAACAGGACAAAGAGAAAAGCCCAACTATAAGTAATGTCGACGTAAGTTAGTCGTGGCATTTACAGAAAGTTATTTGCAAAGGAAAAAAACTGATCAACTATCAACAGATAACAAAAAAAATGGAAATACATTATTTTTTTATTGAAGGCTTTAGAAACATTAAAGGACAACCGATAACATTATCCTCAAAATTTATATTTAAAACGAATATCGATTTAGAAAGAAAAAAAGGCGAGATTACGATTAATCTTAATCCTGAGTTCATAGAAAACTTCTTTGATAAGTCAAACATTAAGAATGTATCTGCAATAGTTGGAAAGAATGGAGCTGGAAAAACTTCGATTTTTGATTTCATTTTATCAAACTTTCCTGAAGGTGTTTCCGCAAATGTTCATAATAATATAATAATTGCCTATAGTAAACAAAACTCCAATGATTTGCAAATAATGATTCCTAAAGGCTGGGAGGTTGAAATAATCAACGAATCCAATAATCCACACAAAACAAAGGTTTATGATGACTCAAGTAAAGGTTATGATACGTTTAGGTTTAGCGCTGGTATGGATAAAATTGACTTCTTTTATTATAACTTTTTCTTAGACTATAAAATTGATGTTGCTAATTGGCATGGCATAAAAAACCTATCAACTTCAACTTTGCTTTGCCAGCCACGTAAAAGAATAATTGACGAAAGATGGAATCAATACGACATTGATAGTAGTGAAGCGAGAACTTTTGATTTGAATTTTTTAATTTCAGATGAAATTTCAAAAGCAATTCAGCTTTTAATTTCCGACAAAAGGAATATAATTCCATTTACAACTCCTTATGAACTTAACATAAATATATCCCAAAAA
>CAIUKZ010000195.1 GCA_903899865.1 uncultured Bacteroidales bacterium
AAGTGTCAATCCTATAAATTTGTTGATTCGGACACTGCATTGAATGCTGGTAGAAAAGCATTTGTTGATGACAGAGGATACATGATGGGATCATTTGTAGTTAGTAAAAGCCAAGATAAAAGACGTAAAGTATGGTTACATCCAATTGTTCAAGGTGAAATTAGCATAAATGATAATAGATCAATTGGTAATGACTTCTACAACTATTGGATAGAGATAAAATGTCTGGACTATTACGAAAACACACTCAATATTTCGTTTAAGGGCGAGGTGATGTACAAAGATTTGTCGGTGCAATTTCTTGTTTCACAGGGTCAAAAAGTTGACGCCATCAATCAAGTAAGGCAATACATTAAGTCACAAAGCCCCAGCAAAATTTTTCAAAACAATAACTAATCAAATAATAATTTAAACATGAAACTATTAGAAGGAAAAGTAGCTATCGTTACAGGAGCTGCCCGTGGTATTGGCAAAGCCATCGCTTTGAAATTGGCTAGTGAAGGTGCTAACATTGCATTTACAGACTTGAACATTGATGACAATGCGTTGAACACACAAAAAGAATTGGAAGCTTTTGGCGTAAAAGCTAAAGGTTATGCTTCTAATGCTGCAAACTTTGACGAAACTCATGCAGTGGTTGACGAAATAGTTAAAGATTTTGGACGTGTAGATGTATTGGTCAACAATGCAGGTATCACCAAAGACGGATTGATGATGCGCATGAGCGAAGCTCAATGGGATGCCGTTATCAATGTCAATTTGAAATCAGCATTCAACTTTGTTCATGCTTGTACACCTATCATGATGAAACAAAAATCAGGTAGCATCATCAATATGAGCTCTGTAGTAGGTGTTTCAGGTAATGCTGGTCAAGCTAACTATTCTGCTTCTAAAGCAGGTATGATTGGATTGGCAAAATCTATTGCAAAAGAATTTGGTTCACGTGGTATTCGTGCCAATGCCATTGCTCCAGGGTTCATCATCACCGAGATGACACATGCTCTATCAGATGAGCAAAAAGCGAAATGGGCAGAAGCCATTCCATTGCGTAGAGGTGGCACACCAGAAGAGGTGGCCAATGTTACTTTGTTCCTTGCCTCTGATTTATCAAGCTATGTAAGTGGGCAAGTGATACCAGTGTGTGGTGGTATGAATACCTAATTAGAAAACACAACATCACAAGATAATAAAAACCCTTTCAAATAATTTGAAGGGGTTTTTTCTTTAGTATTTTTAACGCAATATACTCACTGGCTCTTAGCAAAAAAATAATTTATCGGCGAAATAATTGTATCTTTGTGTTGCTTTTTTCAAATAAAAAATGAATTGACTAATTCAATTATTAAACATCAATTGTTCATAAATAATAAAACATATCATGGGATTTAACGATTTTTTAAGCAAGATTTTTGGCAACAAAGCACAACGTGACCTCAAAGAAATAACGCCTTTCATTGAACAAATAAAGGCAATATATCCACAAATTCAGTCACTTTCTCATGATGAACTTAGAGCAAGAACAGAGTCTCTAAAAGAACAAATTCAAAATTTCGTAGCAACTGAACGTGCTGAAATAAAAACATTGAAATCCAGTGTGGAAGATGTAGCCATTGATTTAAGAGAGAAAATTTACTCTCAAATTGATGCATTAGAAAAGGAAATTGTAGAGAAGTATGAGATTGTGTTAGATCAAATCCTACCAGAAGCATTCAGCATTGTCAAAGATACAGCACGACGATTGTCCGAAAATTCAGAAATAATTGTTACTGCCAACGAATTTGACAGAGAATTGGCAGCAAAACATGATTTTGTGAGCATTCATGGCGATAAAGCTCATTATAAAAATGAATGGACTGCAGGTGGCAACCTGAACAAGTGGCAAATGGTGCATTACGATGTCCAGCTAATGGGTGGTACTGTTTTACACAAAGGGAAAATATCGGAAATGGGTACTGGTGAAGGAAAAACATTGGTGGCAACGCTACCCGTTTTCTTGAATGCATTGACCCGCAATGGAGTACACGTGGTTACTGTCAATGACTACCTCTCTAAACGTGACTCCGAATGGATGGGACCGTTGTACATGTTCCATGGTTTGACTGTGGACTGTATTGACAAACACACGCCTAACTCCGAAGAACGTCGTCAGGCTTATCTTGCCGATATAACTTTCGGAACTAACAATGAGTTTGGTTTTGATTACCTGCGCGACAACATGGCCACTCACCCAATGGATTTGGTACAACGCAAGCATAACTATGCCATTGTGGATGAGGTAGATTCGGTATTAATTGATGATGCTCGTACGCCATTGATTATTTCAGGACCAGTGCCTAAAGGTGAAGATCAGTTATTCGAAGATCTCCGCCCAAAAGTGGAAAGACTTGTAAACACTCAAAAAACATTGGCTACCAAATACCTTTCTGAAGCTAAAAATCTTTTGAAATCAGACAACGAAAAAGACAAGGAAGCTGGTGCTTTGGCTTTGTTTCGCTCTTACAAAGGTATGCCTAAAAATGGACCGCTTATCAAATACTTAAGTGAGCAAGGCATCAAGGCTATTCTATTGAAAACCGAAGAGTTTTATATGCAAGAAAACAATAAGAATATGCCTATTGCTACCGATCCGCTCTATTTTGTGATTGACGAAAGACATAATTCTATTGAGCTGACTGACAAAGGGATTGATTTGATAACTGACAGTTCTGATGATGCTCAATTCTTTGTTTTACCTGATGTAGGTAGTGAAATTGCCGAATTAGAAAAAAACAAATCACTCACTGCCGAAGAAAAGCAATCTTTCAAGGATGATTTACATCAAAATTATGCCATCAAATCTGAGCGTGTTCATACCATCAATCAATTGCTAAAAGCCTATACCCTATTCGAAAAAGATGTGGAGTACGTGGTGATGGACAATAAGGTGAAAATCGTGGATGAACAAACTGGACGTATCATGGATGGTCGTAGGTATTCCGACGGTCTTCATCAAGCCATTGAAGCCAAAGAAAAAGTGATGGTAGAGGCTGCCACACAGACATTTGCCACTATTACATTGCAAAACTACTTCCGCATGTACCACAAACTATCAGGGATGACAGGTACTGCCGAAACTGAAGCAGGTGAGTTGTGGGACATCTATAAATTGGATGTGGTGGTTGTCCCAACCAATAGACCTATTTCCCGTATCGACATGGAAGACCGAGTGTATAAAACCAAACGGGAAAAATACACGGCTGTCATTGATGAAGTGCAAAAGTTAGTGGATGCTGGACGTCCAGTACTGGTTGGTACTACTTCAGTAGAGATTTCTGAATTGCTGAGCCGTATGCTCAACAGTAGAAAAATCAAGCACAATGTATTGAATGCAAAATTACATCAACGCGAAGCTGATATTGTAGCAGAAGCAGGTAAATCAGGCACTGTAACCATTGCCACGAACATGGCAGGTCGTGGTACCGACATTAAGCTTACGCCAGAGGTGAAAGAAGCTGGCGGACTAGCAATTATTGGTACAGAGCGTCATGAAAGTCGTCGTGTGGACCGTCAGTTGCGTGGGCGTGCTGGTCGTCAGGGAGATCCAGGATCGTCGGTGTTTTATGTTTCGTTGGAAGACAATTTGATGCGTCTGTTCGGTTCGGAGCGTATTTCAGGCATTATGGATAAATTAGGCTTTGAAGAAGGTGAAATGATAGAACATTCCATGATTTCGAAGTCCATAGAACGTGCGCAAAAGAAGGTAGAAGAAAATAACTTTGGCACCCGTAAGCACCTATTGGAATATGATGACGTGATGAACTCACAACGTGAGGTAGTTTACACCAAACGCCGTCATGCACTGATGGGCGAACGAATAGGCGTGGATATTACCAATATGATATATGATGTAGCCGAAAATGTAGTAGAAAGTTCTAAGAATAATGGTGACTACTACGAGCTAGAAGAAACATTGCTGACTGTTTTTGCAATGGATGTGCCAATCACCGAAGAGGAATTTAATGCTGGAAAAGTAAAGGAAATAGCTCCAAAGATAGTGAATGCAGCACTTGAAACCTACAAACGCAAGATGGATAAACTGGCTGCTGTAGCTTACCCAATTATCAAAGATGTGTACAAAGAAAGCGGACATCGGTATGAAAACATATTGATTCCAGTTACTGATGGAAAACGCAACTTCAATATCACAGCACACCTCAAAACGGCTTATGAAGGTCAAGCCAAAGAGCTGGTAAATGCTTTTGAAAAGCAAATACTTCTCCACATTATTGATGATGAATGGAAAGAACATTTGCGTCAATTGGACGAATTGCGTAGTTCGGTTCAAAATGCAAGTTATGAGCAAAAAGATCCATTGTTGATTTATAAATTGGAATCGTTTGGTTTGTTTAAAGAAATGATTGACGCTACGAATAAAAAAACATTGGCAGTATTGATGCGAGGTCAAATTCCATTGCGTGAACCGGAGCAAGTGCGCGAAGCAAAGATTGAACAAAAACTAGATTTGAGCAAATACAAAACTCAAAAGGATGATGTGAATAATGATGATCCAACAAAGCAAGACACACGTGAGCAAAACCGCCCTGAACCAATCAGAGTAGAGAAAAAAGTAGGACGAAATGACCAATGTCCATGTGGTAGTGGCAAAAAATACAAGAATTGCCACGGTGCATAGATAAATGACTGATTAGATATTAAAACCATTAATTAGAAAAACAGGATGTTAATAAATTTCATCACTTGGGATGTAGATCCAATCCTCTTACAATTAGGACCATTAGCAATTCGCTGGTATGGCCTTTCTTGGGCTTTGGGTATCTATTTGACTTTAATCATTACCCAAAAAATATTTAAAAACGAAGGGTTACCCGAAGAGTGGATTGATAAACTATTCATGTACACTGTCATCGGGGCTGTGGCAGGTGCAAGGCTCGGACATTGCTTTTTCTATGAATGGAAAGCCCTTGCTGAACCAGTAGAAATGCTTGGCATCACTATCAAGTATGGCAACCCCTATTTTACTCACCCTTGGGAATTGCTGTATATTTGGCAAGGAGGATTGGCGAGCCATGGAGGTGCATTGGGAATCCTTTTCGCAATGATTCTTTTCAATAAAAATGTATCTAAAAAAGGAGTCAGTTGGATTTTTGATCGTTTGCTTGTAGGGGTAACGCTCTCCGGTGCGTCCATTCGATTTGGAAATTTGATGAATTCTGAAATATATGGAAGTCCTACTGATTTGCCTTGGGGATTTGTGTTTCTCCGTGCTGGTGAGACTGCACCCATGCACCCCACCCAAATCTATGAAATCGGATATTGCTTAGTGACCTTTGGATTATTGTACTGGATGTACTGGAAAAAAGAAGCATACAAAATTAATGGTTTGATTTTTGGCACATTTCTGATGGGTGTATTCGGCTCTAGATTTGTGTTGGAGTTTATCAAAAACGACCAAGAAGCTTTCGAGTCATACTTACCTTTAAACATGGGTCAGATTTTGAGTTTACCATTAATTATCACTGGTGTCGTATTACTGGTAAGAAGTTACAAATTGGCCAAGACCGCCCAAGAATAGTATGACAGAG
>CAIUKZ010000196.1 GCA_903899865.1 uncultured Bacteroidales bacterium
GCGTTTTGGTGATGGTACTTACGACGGGCTTGGAATATCAGTCTATTGGTGGACTTTGTCTGAAAGTACTTCCACTTCCAATTGGTCACGCGCAATGTTTTATGATCAGAGTGATATTGTTAAGCTGATTCAAGATTTACGTAGTGGATTGTCCATTCGCTGTGTGAGTATTTTTTAAAGAAAAGCCCAGAAGAACAAGGATGTAATATGTTTGTGTAAATTCTTGCGCTTTTTGCGTATTTTGCGTTCATCACATCCCACGTCAGGTAACAAACCCCCATGCATAACATAGAACTTCTATCTCCAGCCAAAGACCTTGAATGTGGACTTGCTGCTATCAACCATGGTGCTGATGCTGTATATATCGGTGCCAGTCAATTTGGCGCCAGAGCAGCTGCTGGTAATTCGGTAGAGGATATTCAGCAATTGGTGAAGTATGCTCATTCCTTTCGTGCTAAGGTTTTTGTGGCCCTTAATACGGTGTTGACGGATGAGCAGTTGCCTGAGGTTGAGCAGTTAATTCATCAAGTCTATGAGGCGGGAGCTGATGCACTCATAGTTCAAGATATGGGTATTCTCCAACTTGATATTCCACCTATATCCCTGCATGCCAGCACACAAACCGACAACCGCACAGCAGAGAAAGTCAAGTTTCTTCAGGATGTTGGCTTTTCGCGGGTAGTGATGGCGCGTGAGCTGAATCTGTCTCAGATAGCAGATATTCGAAGTAAAACCGAGGTAGAGCTTGAGGCATTTGTCCACGGTGCGTTGTGCGTGAGTTATAGCGGTCAGTGTTACATGAGTCAGGCCAATTGCGGTCGGAGTGCTAATCGTGGTCAGTGTGCGCAGTATTGCAGATTGCCTTATCAGCTGGTGGATGCTGATGGAAATGTGTTAGCTAAAAACAAACATTTGTTGTCGCTCAAAGACTTGGATCTTTCTGATTCATTGCGTGAAATGATGGATGCTGGTGTGATGTCTTTCAAAATTGAAGGAAGACTCAAAAGTGTAGAGTATGTAAAGAATATTACGGCATATTACCGTCAGAAATTGGACGCTATTCTGGAAGGCACACCGCAATACCAACCTGCATCATTAGGTAAAACCACCTTCTTTTTTGAACCAAATCCCGAGAAAAGTTTTCGCAGAAGCAGTACTGAGTATTTCTTGCACGAACGTAAAGCTGATATTGTTCAGCCAGATACCCCTAAGTCACTCGGTGAACCAATGGGTAAAGTGACCTATATCGGTCGCAATTTTTTTGAAATGCAGAATGGCCATTTGGTGCACAATGGTGATGGACTGTGCTTTCTGAATAGGCAAAATGATTTGACAGGCTTTAGAGTCAATCGCGTGGAAATACCAACACACCGCTCTGATGGTAAGGGAGTGAAATGTTTTCCAGCTGATATGCCACGCATGGACGTGGGTGTTTTCTTGTATCGAAATCAGGATCAGGAATTTGAAAAAATACTCAAAGGGAAAACTTCCGAACGTAGGGTAGGGGTGAACGTCCTTTTTGCAGAAACCAAAGATGGATTTGATATACAGTTCACTGACGAACAAGGGATTTCGGCAACTTATTCGGTATCACATGAAAAGCAACTTGCACAAAAGCCCGAAGCGGTAGAGTCCAATATACAAAACCAACTTTCTAAACTTGGCAACACCATCTACGAACTACTTCACATCGAAGTTCAAATAAAGTCTCCTTGGTTTTTCCCCGCTTCCCTGCTCAGCGAGTGGCGACGTATGGCAGTGGAAATGCTCGACGCCGCACGTGAAAAAGCCTACACCAAAGAGACACGCAGACCAAGTACTACCGCTACTTTTCCCGCTGAGAAAATATCCTATCTGGGTAACGTAACCAATGCACTAGCCACCCAATTTTATCAGGAACATGGCGTGGCTGAAGTGTTGCCCGGATTCGAAGTAAAAGCTGAAGCTGGAGTGCCACTTATGTACTGCAAGCACTGCATCAAATTCTCCATGGGTTGGTGCCCCAAAAGCGGATACAAGGCTACATTCAGCGAACCGCTCTACCTTCGTAACAACGACCAGACTTATCAGCTTACTTTTGACTGCAAGGCGTGCGAGATGCACATTGTGAAAGCGTAGGCGTTGATTTGTGAGTGATCTGTTTTATCTCACTTGTTATTTCATACTTCTTTGTTTCTTGATAGTATCATTTGATAGTATCAAAAAATAGTCAATTCTGCTGAGATTGCAATACAAGATTTGGTGTAATGGACAAAGGTAATGCTATTTTGACGTGATTTTCGACGCGAATTTCGTTAGTTGATCACTGATTTTTCATTGGTGATTGAACTCAAGATATTCTCCACCGAACTTTTATCCAACTTTGAAAAAGCAAACCATTTCTTACCCAAGTCTTTAAGCGATGCACCC
>CAIUKZ010000197.1 GCA_903899865.1 uncultured Bacteroidales bacterium
CAATGATTGATTTGAAGCGATGATCTGTCCTCCAAACACAAAATCGCTACCACCACCGAAATCGAAAACATTGCCACCTGCTTCTTTGACGATAAAAGCACCAGCAGCCACATCCCATGCTTTGAGGTCTGTTTCGAAGTAAGCATCAAATCTACCACAAGCCACATAGGACAAATCTACAGCTGCTGAACCTAACCGACGTAACCCACGTGTGGAAGTCATCGCCCAACTAAGGTACTGCATGTATTTGTCCAGATTCTTGAAATTGGTGTACGGAAAGCCAGTAGCCATCAGGGCATGGTGAGTGTCTGAAGTGGTGGATGTGTGTATCGATTTTCCATTTAAAAATGCTCCACCATCTTTCCATGCATAGAAGCATTCATCTTGACCCACTTCATAAACCACACCAAGCACTAGCTCATCAGCATCCATAAGCGCTATGCTGACAGAGTAGATGGGTATTCCTTGAATAAAATTAGTGGTGCCATCCAATGGGTCAATCACCCAGTTGAAGCGTTCCCCTTGTTTAGTGCTCGTTCCTTCTTCCGCAATAAATCCAGATTCTGGGAGCAAAGCTTGTAGGGCTGCTATAATTCTCACCTCCGAAGCTCTATCCACATAACTCACTAGGTCGTGAAGCCCTTTGTGTTCTACCATGGAGGCATCAAAGTTTTTTCTTTCCTCTGCCATGAATCGTCCACTTTCACGTGCTATATGGCATGTAGCTAAGCAAAGTTGTTTATAATTTGTCATTGTATAGAATTATTGGGTGTGAGTGTGTTGAGAATACAATATTAAAATCATGCAACGAATTACCAATGACTCAATGTTTCATAGCTGTGTTAAAGATAAGAAAATAAACATTGATTTCGGATAAAAACACCACATGTCCAACCTAGAATTCGGCGACAAAGTACGATAAAAATCTCGACATAATAAAGTGATTTGAGCAAAAATGCTGAGTAAACTTAATGATTATCCTTTATGGGTTAGTGCGATAAATCAATTGTCAGGATTTTAAATGTTTCTTTCCTTGAAGGAAGTATTGGTTACTTTATTTCAAACTTTGCAATATACACTGCGCAACCTGTAGCAACTCTTAAAGTCGCCTACTGATTATGATTAACCACACTGATTTTAAACTATAATGGAATTTTAAGATACAAAATGCTGCGAATCACAAATAACAAACGAATGTTAACATTTAACAATTAATTTTCGAATTTAGAATGGGAAAACTAAAAACCACTAATTTCGCATTTCAAAATACAACTCAACAATTCGAATTAACAAGCATAGATTTTCAATGAAGCACCAAACTATTACCGTTCTGCTCCTTTTATCCTCATTCACCACACTCTTTTCTCAGCAAGAAATCTACCTTGACAACACCCCAAAAGATTCGATTTCAATTAAAACCTTGAAAGGAATAGCGCTAGGATATAATGGAATTTTCAACACTCATGAAATAATATCCTACCTTAGCTACGACAGCAATCAATCGATAATGACAAAAAATGAGTTTCAGCTCCACTATTTTCATGAGTTCAAATTACTTCCATCACTGGGTGTCATTGCTAAAGGTGGCTTTTATCTAATACCTTCAAGAAAGCCAATTTTGGACTCTGGTTACTACTCAAACATGCAAAATATAAAGTACAAAAATGTAGTCTATACTGGATTGCAACTATCATTGGAACCACGTTGGTATGTTGGATACAAAACTCAATACATGAAAGGCAAAGGAGCCTTAAACTCAGGGTGGTATATCGGTTTACCGTTGGAAGCCGTGAATTACAAAATAGCAAATGTAAGTAGAATTGCATTTAATTTCTCTACAAACTTCGGCTACAGGCATGCCATCGCTAAAAAGATTTTCCTTGAAGGAAGTATTGGTTACTCTATTTCAAACTTTGCAATATACACTGCGCAACCTGTAGCAACTCTTAAAGTCGCCTACTGTTTATGATTCAGCACACTGGTTTTCAAATTGAATGGAAATTTAAAATACAAAATGCTGCGAATCACAAATAACAAACGAATGTTAACATTTAACAATTAATCTTCGATTTTAGAATGGGAAAACTAAAAACCACTAATTTCGCATTTCAAAAAACAACTCAACCATTCGAATTAACAAGCATAGATTATCAATGAAGCACCAAACTATTACCGTTCTGCTCCTTTTATCCTCATTCACCGCACTCTTTGCTCAGCAAGAAATCTTTCTTGACAACACCCCCAAAGAGAAAATCAAGCTCAATAATCTAAAGGGATTTGAATTTTCTGGCACTGTCATAAATAATAATAATGACATATTTTATCCTTATGGTATAGACATTCTTTATCAGTTTAATTATTTTCAAGAATTAAGGTTGTTCTCTTCTGTAGGCTTGCTTTTAAAGGGTGGGATGACAATGAATAGACGATTGATGCTAAAAGGAGAGGTTAATGATAATAGGGATAAATACACTCAATTGCTTGAAAATAGTCTGTTTAACAGCACGTATGGCGAGGCTCATATAGTGGTGGAACCTAGATGGTACTTTAGTTATTTTTATCGATATAAGACAGGAAAAGCTTCGCTGAACTCTGGGTGGTATATTGGCATACCTGTGGAATTGAATTCTAACCTCACCTGTTACATTAGCTTCAGTACAAATCCCACATTAGGATTCAGACAGGCAATTACTAAAAGTCTATTTATTGAAGGAGGGCTAGGTGTAGTGCCAATATTTGGGAGAAACTGGTCAACATTGGCTCCTAATGCCTCACTAAAACTTGCTTACTGTTTATGATTCAACACACTGGTTTTAAAATAGAATGAAATTATAGGCTCAAAAGATCACAAAAAACTTAACACATTGGACACATTGAGAATTTCAGTCATTAAAAAATAAGGACACATAGTTTGCCTTTCGGCAAGTTGGCTTGTGTGACATAGAGAAAACCAAACCACTATAGATACATAGTAGAGACGTCGCATGTGGCGTGTGATAAAATATTTTTGAACACAAAGACACAACGTCGCTATCGCAAAGCAAATATCACGAAGTTAATATCGCCGTAGGCAAATATCACGAAGTAATTATCGCGAAGTAAATATCGCGAAGCTACTATCGCCAAAGTCTTTAATATTGTAAACCAACCCAAAACGTTATAGAGCCTCAAAACATTCGAATAAACAAGCATAGATAACAATGAAGTACCAAAATATTACCGTTCTACTCCTTATATCCACATTTACCACACTCTTTGCTCAACAAGAAATCTACCTTGACAACACCCCAAAAGATTCGATTTCAATTAAAAACATGAATGGAATAGAGCTAGGACATATTGGTTGTTACAATATTCATGTACAATCTGTAAGTCTTCATAACATCGATGAGTCAATATTAACAAGAAATGACTTTCAGCTCAACTATTTTCATGAGTTCAGGCTATTTCCAACCATTTGATTAATCGCAAAAGGAGGTTTTCATTTAAGACCTTATAGAAAGCTTATTTTGGACCCAACAAACGTCTTGAATATACAGTTCGAAAATAAGATTTCTGGCGGAGTACAACTTTCATTAGAACCACGATGGCACATTGGATACAAATCTCGATATACGAGTGGTAAAGGAACATTGAACTCTGGTTGGTATATCGGTTTACCGATGGAAGCTGTGTATTACAACTTTACTAATACGAGTAGAATTGTATATTTTATTTCACCATGCATGGGGTTTAGGCACGCATTTTCTAAAAATATTTTCCTTGAAGGTAGTATTGGTTACACATTTTCAACCTTATTTCTTCAGTCTTCACAACCTACCACTTCACTTAAACTTGCATACTGTTTATGATACGACACACAGGTTTCAAATTAGGATTTTGCTTTTTCTTTGCGCTCTATATGTGCTCATGTGCACGTACAGAGACAGTAGAAATATTGACTGGCAAAAACCACATTCCGGTGGTACTCGGCATTTTGAGTTCGGGCGACACCATCAGCATCAGTCTTACTCAGACCTTAGTCACAGGCACCACCCCCAACAATGCTCCCTACCCCGAAGCGCGTGTATATATTTCCGTGCAAGACAGTGCCTGGAAAGAGTTGAAACGAATCCGTAAAGACAGCTGTGCATTTATAGACACCACCAAAAACAACATTGCATTGATAGGAAAAACCTATCGTCTGAAAGTAGATATCGGCACTACTACTCTTACGGCCACCACACAAGTGCCGCCTGATGCAATACAAATTACGGATGCATTTTTTGAGCAAAAGGTGGTGGGATATTACGGAGAAATCACTGGGAAAACCACTATAAAACACACCAGTAACAAAGGAAATAATTACAAATACTTCTGTAGGGTTGAATACTCTGCTGGTGACTATTCATCTTCGGGGTTTCAAATCGACATCACAAAAGAAACAAATGTATTTGAAGATTTCCTCCGTAATGACAGTATTAGCATGATCGCTTATATTGAAACACTGAACAACGACCTCTACAATTTCGCGCAAACCACAGGTTTAGAAAGCTACAACACGAATATTACTAAGGATAACCCTGTTGGTATCCTCATAGCCATGATGAGCTATAGTGGCACAATGCCTCAATACGCCAATATCAAAAACGGATATGGTCTCTTTAGTGCTTACACCAATGGCAATAAGATGCCGATAAGAAAAACTGCCAAATGAGAATACTAACCACCTGCTTACTTTTGTTCGTTATCTTTGCTTCGAATGCGCAACAAGAGTCTCCACGCTACCATCTGAAGGGAGTTATCATTAATGCCAAAAGCAAAAAACAGCAGAAATATGTATCCATACACATACTGCCGTATGATAAAAAAATCCAAACCGATAGTAAAGGACAATTTAAACTCAATTTGCCTCAAGGAGAAATTACCCTTACGATAGACCATTCGCCTTTTGACAAAAAAATAGTCAAACTCGAAGTGACTAAAGATACAATATTGAACATTGAGCTACAGTCCGACCCAACCATTCACCTGATAGATGAGGTGGAAGTGATAGCACACGCCCCCATGGCCGACAGACCTACAGCTGTCAATAGACTTGAAGTTAACTCCATCCGATTTTTACCAGCACTGAATGGTGAG
>CAIUKZ010000198.1 GCA_903899865.1 uncultured Bacteroidales bacterium
ACTTCCATCTACTCGTTATCAAAATCACCTGGCACACAAGTAGCCAAACTGATTACCACCTTCAATGTACATGGATTAATCACCGGAGCCAGTTTCGTGGAGGACAAGCGCATCATCGCATTGACTGGTTACACCACGCTACTTCAACCTTTCATTTACTTACTCTATGATTTCAAAGGAACAGACTTTTTTGGAGGCAATAAACGAAGAATGCCATTGTCGCTCATGTTTCATCAGGTGGAGGCTATAGCCACCACCGACGGAAAGAAGTATTATATTTCTAATGAAAGTTTCGCTAAGCAGCCCTATTTTAGTACGGTTCAGAAGTTGCATACGCTTGATTTAGGCTTTTGCTTATCGGATTATTTGTCATCCATCAAATAACATGCACCTATGTCTCAAAGATTTTTTTAGACTGTTTAAACCTTATACCTCATAATATACATAGACTTATTTAAAAATGAAACACCCTAAACTTGGCATTCTCATTGCTTGCATTTGCCTAACATCCTCATTTCTAAAGGCGCAGAATTCAGACACTGTCAAATATACATTAAAATCGGTGTCTAATAATTTTAGTATTCCACAGTTGACCATCAATGATGCCTATCTCTCACCACTTGAATACAAAGGGATTGGAGTCGGGTTTGGTCGGATTACTGATCAGTATCTTTCCCCACAAAACACCAACTTCTCGTTTCATTCTCGTCAAAGCGGCATCGTGGGTTTTACTACCAATCCTACCTCATCAGCCTTTATGACTTATGTGGCTTATAATTATGGTTGGGGATATTACTATCATTATCGACCCATGAGCGGCATGCAACTCCTTGTTGGTGGCGTGTGGGATTATGAATTGGGTTATAAATCCAATTCGCGAAATGTCAATAATTCTACCAACATTGACCTGTCATCATCCATCAACCTTGCTCTTGGTTTTAAGTACAACATCATCACACCTAAGCGGATTATGCGAGTGAGTATGACCATCGAAACTCCATTGATGGGCTATATGTTTGTGCCCATGGGTGGAATGTCTTATTATGAAATACTGGTTATGGGTAATTTTGACAACTGCTCCCATCTCAGTCATATCTTCAACAGGCAGGGCTATAAACAAACTTTTGCTTTTGAAATCCCACTCAAACGAATGACTTGGCGTGTGGGACTGTCATCACAGAACATTATATATCAAGCTAATGGAATGACGTTTACCAATAAGTCTTCGGCTATCACCTTGGGAGCTTCATTTGATATGGCTGTGTTCAGTGGCCGAATCAATTCTGCACCAGCCAATTTTCTGAATGCAAATAATTAATATTTCCTATCTGATAAAGTTTAGCGAACTACTATGAAAACAAGAATTTTACAAATCCTATTTCTGACTGCTGTATTGACATCCTGCATTGACCAGCCAGTAGTAATTCCCAATACGCCAAGTGATAATTTTGAAGCACTTTGGAAAATTGTGGATACCAAGTACTGCTATCTGGATTATAAGCACATCAACTGGGACTCTATCCACCAAGTGTATAAAGTCAAAGTGGACTCATTTGTCACTGCCAGCAAAAATAATAAAGACACACT
This sequence comes from uncultured Bacteroidales bacterium, assembly GCA_903899865.1. Lineage (GTDB taxonomy): Bacteria > Bacteroidota > Bacteroidia > Bacteroidales > Paludibacteraceae > Paludibacter. The sequence goes on from CAIUKZ010000198.1 coordinate 1,588, forward strand.
TCAATCGGAAAGAGATTTTTTCAACATAATGAGTGGCATGCTCCGTGAATTGAAGGATGGGCACGTCAATCTATACTCTCCATTCAACAGAAGCAGGTATTGGAATTGGTACCAGGACTATCCATCCAATTTCAGCTCTTCACTCCTCTACTCCGACAAGTATTTGGGCAAAAATTACGGCAGTGTCAATGGACTTCAATATGCAAAAATTAACGGCGGTAAAGTGGGATATATTTATTACGGAAGTTTTGAGAGTAGTTTTACAACCCAAAATATCAAGTACATCTTCGACTATTTTTCAAATTGTCAAGCACTCATCATAGACGTGAGAAACAATGGTGGTGGCTCTGCCGATTTGGCCAAAACACTGGCTACCTATTTTTTTACCGAGATAAAGACAGTTAGTTATTTTCGACATAAAACGGGAACAGGTCATTCGGATTTTGGGACACCTGCTCCTGAAATCATTATCCCAAATGCCAAAGAACCACAATGGAAACTGCCAGTGGCAATACTCACCAACAGACTGTCATACAGTGCTACCAATGACTTTGCATGCATGATGAAGCAAGCTCCAAAAGCAATTTTGGTGGGCGATAACACTGGTGGCGGTGGCGGTCTACCCATGTCATCCGAACTCCCTAATGGGTGGATGGTGCGCCTATCACAAGTTCAAATGATGGATGCCGATATGAATCAAATAGAGTGGGGCATAGCTCCGACCTACCCATGTGCATTGCTACAGGCTGATGTGGATAAAGGTGATGACACCATCATCGAAAAGGCAGTGTCCTTGTTGGTAAAATAAAGCTCCTATTGTACATTACTAACAAATTTCAGATTTAGATGAAAAAAAAGATATCTATTATTTTTATCATTTCTATCCTTTTTATTGTAATTTATTATGGAGTAGTTCGAGGTGGAATTTCATATTTTACTGGATTTGGAACTGAATATAATTATTTTAAAGCTAAGCAGGCGACTCATGATAGTATATTAATTTTTTATTCAGATTGCTTGGAAAGAACAATCTGTACTTTTAACATAGACAGTTTGGCTTTAACATATGGCTTTAAAACAGTTTATATTGGAGCAAAAGTTTCACCTTTTGTATTAGAATCATACAATCAGATTATCCAAGATGAATTATGTCGACGTTTAGGTAAAAGAATGACTGAATATTATGCTAAAGTTGATTCTATGAACAAAAAAAGTTTGATATTACATCCAAATCAATAGGGCAGGAAGCTTTACTGGTTCGGCACTCAGATTTTAGCCCGGGTTGTTCCGCATAATGTCCTGTGGCTGTTGCACATCTAAAAATATTATACACTACTGGGAACGGAGGGATGAATGTAAACAAATTCACTACGTAACAAATTATCTATGAAACGTTTTATTTATCTTCTTTTGTTTGCATGTAACTTTTGTTATTCGCAAAGCACATGTAAAATAGATACAGTTTTTTCAGGGAAATATTTCTTTGACAGAACCGAGTATTCAAATATAAGTCAGTGGACAAATAGTTTAAAATCAAAGTGTATAACTGAGGAAATTAATTTCGACAGGTCAACTAATCTTGAGAATAATTTACAGTATTCAATCAT
>CAIUKZ010000199.1 GCA_903899865.1 uncultured Bacteroidales bacterium
ACTGAGTGTATGGGGATTTTCCTCCTCTAGGGCAGGAGCGAATAATTTCTCGATTTTGATGCCAATTTCCTCAGAGCTTTCATACATTCCAATGGTGGCATCGTACTTTTTTATCATACTCACGTCCACAGCCGACGTCACAAGAGCTATCATTTTCAACCTTTTACTTCCACCAATTGCCTTTAGTTTACTAGTATCTACACTCCCCCAAAAACTGGGATTGATGATAATTACATCCAGCTTCTGATCCTTGAGATAGGATTGAAGTCCGTCAAGGCTTTCTAGCTCCAGAGGGATAAATCTCAAACCGGTAATGCGCCTAAGAATAGCTGTCACGCCATAGCGAATGATGGGCGACGGTTCTACAATTGCTATTTTGATGGTTTCTTTAATCATGCTAGACCCGTTGTTTTTGTTCCAAAGCTTCGATGGCTGGGGAGAAAAAATAATCTTCCACACGATTGTGAAGGTTCAAATCTTTCTCACACGAAAGAATGTCAAACAGCACCTCGGTGAGCAAATGGTTATTACCTTGAGCTGGGAAATATTTAATCAAAATGTTTTTTAGTTCGGCGAGTGTAGAGTCAATCTCATGATGCTTTTTCTTGTAAATCCCAATGTTGTAAACCTTCTTTGAATTCCCATCAATCAAACTTAATGCATATGGGAATACAGTTTTGTTTTCGTATTCCATGTGCTTTTTGACTTCACGAACATAATCGTCAAAAAATTTCAAATAGATTTTACTGTAGTCAATTTCAGTTTTTTGATCTGCAACAGCTTTGACCAATTTTTTACGGATAGAAGGCAATTTGAAATCCAAAAAGTAGCTGTGTGCGTTTCTAAGAAAAAAGACCACTGAAGCGAGTGAGATGTCATCAAAAACTTGCTTTTGGTCGTAATGATCGGAGCTGACAAAATTGACAATGCGAAGAAATGTAGCACAATCGATGTTGCCATCGGCACAGACTTCTTCCACTGTTTTGTCGCCAAACCCAAGTGATAGTCCAAATCGGCTAATGACTAAAAGCAGTGACTGATCATGATTGATGATATCGGTCATTTTGTTGGAGGCAGAAAATCTATTTTGCATACTTAGTAGTTTCAAGAGGTACAGTTACAAGACTTTTATCAATTTTATAACGAATTAGGTGGGTAAAACCTAAGAAGGAAAACAAACCACAAAAGGTTTTATTTTAACACATGGAACACAATATAAAATTGATAATTGATAATTGAAGCGAAATTTTAAATACCAAAGGGCACATAGTTTGCCTTTCGGCAAAATGGAGTATGTGACGTAGCTGAATTATAAACCACAAAAGGCACAAAAGGTTTTATATGGAACACATCAAGAAATACAATTTAATAATTTGAAGGACACATAGCTTTGCCTTTCGGCAATTTGGCTTTCATGGAAAAGAAAAAACCAAACCACAAAGATGCAGGAACAAAATTGATTTTGAACACGAAGACACAAAGACACAAAGTCGCTATCGCCGAAGGCAAAATATCGCCGTAGGCAAATATCACAAAGTAAATATCGCGAAGCAAATATCGCCGCAGGCAAATATCGCGAAGCAAATATCTCGAAGTAAATATCACGAAGGCTTTAGTATTTTAAACCGACCCTAAAAGTTATAGACCCAAAAAAATCACAATTCCGTCATCACTTGAGTGGCAAACGACTCCAGACCTGGATCGCGAGCACCCATCAACAGCAACACACACGAGTCTTGTAAGTGTGGACGGATAGCATCCACGAGGTCGTTTCTATCCTCTACGAAAAACGCATTCTTACCTAGCTGTTGGATGGCGACTATCAAATCGTTGGACGAAATATCTTTCACAGCAGTGCCACCAGCATAAAAGATTTCACTCATCCATATCTCGTCTTGTGGACGAAGAGCAGCAGCAATTTCGGCAACAAAATCATCCTTCAAAAAACGTGTAGGACCATAGCCATGTGGTTGAAACCATGCGATTACTTTGGGTGCAATGGGCTGACAGGCCGAGATGGATGCAGCACATTTGGCTGGATTGTGGGCGTAGTCGTCTATCAGTATGACACCATTTTTTTTGCCAATAATTTGGTGACGGCGATAGATTCCTTCGTAGTTTATCAGCGCTTTTGCGGCCGTAGGGATATCAATTCCTAGCTGTGCCACCACCGCTATTGCAGCTGTGGCATTTTCCATATTGTGTTTTCCCACTGTATTCATTTTGACAAGCTCGCCGTTGACCTTGAATTGGATTACAAATCCATCTTGCTCAAAGTCGCTTCCGTGGTAACCTGCCTGATGTCCATCAATGCTGAAATCATTGGCTTGATCTACAGACAGCTGTGTAGCCAATTTGTTGGATCTATTGGTAATAAAAGTGGTAGTAGTATTATTTCTAAATGTGCCAAATATGTCCATCAACTCATCAATTTCTTGGTGATCTTTGTCAATGTTGAGCAACAAACCTATCTCTGGGTGGTATTGGACTATAGAGCCATCGCTTTCGTCGGCCTCAATTACGAGCCATTCGCCAGCACCGACTTTGGCATTGCCAATTTTTCCTTCTCGAATGATGCTAGTAAGTCCTGCGCCACCGATAATACTTGGATTCAGTCCCGCAAAGCTCAGAATATCAAAAATCATGGCAGAAGTAGTACTCTTACCCGAAGTTCCTCCTACGGCAATGGTGCGTTTACTTTCTGCTATTAGCGCTAGCACTTGCGAACGTCTTAGAATGGGGATGTTCAGTTCACGTGCTTTCTGAACCTCATAGACGGTCTCTTCTATGGCGGTGGAAACCACTACCAGATCGGTGTTTTCGGTGATTCCAGTTCCATCCTGTAGAAAGCAGGATATTCCTTCGGCTTCCAGTTTTTCTTTGGTTTCGTTGGGAGTGGAAGGCAGGAAATATCGATCACTGCCACTTACGTTCATGCCTATCCCCTGTAAGTATTGGGCTATGGCACTCATGCCAGTGCCTGCCACACCTATGAAAAATATGTTTTTAAAATCGGTGATTTTCAAGTCTGTTGTCTTTTAAAATGTTGGTGAAAAATTTATCTCAAATGTAGAAAAAAAAATCGTGACACACAACTCGGCGAGAAAGCCTGATGACTTACGAAGATTTTCTACAATCAGAGATCCTGTTGGGATAGATGATTTTTTAACCACATAGTAACATAGGTAAGCAAGCCAGAATGGCTGAGATGATTTAGACAAAGCCCCTCCGACTCCCTCCGCCAGTGGGCGGACAGGCTCATATTGTAGAGAAAAACAAAAACCAAACTGGCAAATTTCACTCCCTCAACATTGGCTGTAAGCCAAATATATTCTAGCCCAATGGCAACGCCTTGGGTGTAGAGGCACATTACAAAACCTGCGCCCTGAAGGGGCAATATACCTATTTTGCCCTTACAGGGCGCAGGTCGATTTTCGTTTTCATGCACCCAAGGCGTTGCCATTGGGCTAGAATATACTACCACTTCGTGGCGAAGATGTGAATACGATTTTATTACATCATCTACATCAAGAAAACACGAACGACATAATGCAAATAAGAGAAACTCTTTCGAAATGTCTCTTTTTCTGTTTTTATTTCAACAGCAAAAGACACTATTTCTAGCACCTTTTTCTGTCAATATGCCAGCCAGAGGTCGGCTTCTAGCACGACGAAATTTGGAAACCTCGCCCCTTTCTACATAGCCTATAATGCTTTTAGATGTTAGGAAGCGTCCTCATACTATGTACAACCTTAGCAAATAAGCTACGCGCAATAGTAGTTTTAAAATTGTATGAAAAGGCCAATCGAAAAACTTGGTTCCAGAAATGTATTGATTGTTGCATTAGTGTTATCTTGGGACATTGACAAATTATGCCCATATTTATCTTGGAAGTTATAAATTCCAATTCTACCTGTTTTTGCAAAAAGACTTATGTCGCAATCAAAATTATAGGAAATACCAGGAACAAATGACAGACCATAACCATAGTATAAAATACCATTTCTGCCTTGATCTATAAACATTCTGTCACGAGCAATTTTACTTTCAACAAAAAATGTAAATTTGGTATTGGGGGAGAAGATATATCTGTTAAATGCGAAAATGCTTGTTGATGTGTACATCAATACATTAGTAGAAGCAGAAGCTCCAAGCCCAAAAACCGATTTAGGGGTTACGAAATAGCCAACTTCAGGACTGATTGTTGCAAAAACAGCCATGTCAATTATATAGTGACCACCTAAAAATAGACCACCATATAATTTTGATTTGGGATTGGATTCTGTGTTGGTTGTTTGAGAAAATGATGCGTTGGTGAAAGAAATTGTAATGACCAAAAGGAAAATTGATAAAATAGTTTTCATTTTTTTTGAATTTATACGTTGATTGAATATGTGATTTCTCCATGGGATATAAATGTCAAATATTATCCTTAGCTAGCGCAGGTCTGCGAACTGAACTTTTCAAAAAAACTTCCTGATACTTCACATATTAGCACGGTTCACAGAAGCGCGCTATCAGGTGCAAATGAGATGTGAAGATTGTTGTGTTTGTTTTACCATTATTGATCTGTCCTAAAAGGCGATGCAGGAAGTCCATCCTTATTGATTAGATTGCAGTTGGGTTTATTTTCCCATCCGTACCTTACTGCCACAGGGACTTTCACCTCCGGTGATGTGACCACCACCGTATTGCCATCAATGGTTGCAGTGGCTTTATAAAACTTCATATCTTCACCCGCTATGGTGA
>CAIUKZ010000200.1 GCA_903899865.1 uncultured Bacteroidales bacterium
AAAAAAGTGGGCATCACTGGTTACAAAAAATTGTGGTTTTAGTAGTTTATTCAAGAGTTGTAGCCTGCTTCAACTTTAGTGTAACTTGACAGAAAATCACCTACCACAGGCTACTCTTCTCACTGCCAAAGGGAAATGAGTTGTGTTCTCACTTCATTTTTCAATCTTCATTTTTCATGATAAGAATACATCAAAAATAAAAAATAAAACAATTATGATTAAGCACATTGTATTTTTCAACCTTGCAGAAGAAGCCGAAGGAAAGTCCAAACTAGAATTGGCACAATTTATCAAATCAGAATTAGAAAATTTGAAAAATCTAATTCCACAAATCATCAACATTGAAGTTGGTATTAACATCCCCAATCTACCTAAGACCAACTGGGATTTGGCACTCTACTCTGAGTTTGCAAACCTGGAAGACTTGGACATTTATCAAGAACATCCAGAACATAAAAAAGTAGCTGCATTTATTGGTAAAGTCCGCACCGAACGGGCTGCTGCTGATTACGAAGTGTAGTAGGTATGTGCATATAAAAAAAGCAAGAGGCTGTCTCAAAATACAAATTTGAACAGCCTCTTAAATGGAAAATCCCTAAGAGATTCTATTTTTTGTATAACTCATCTTTTGAGATTCTTTGAACCTACCAATCAATGCGTTACTGTATTTCCTTCCTGTATTGATCCAAGTCTATTTCATTTTCCCATTTAGCGACTAATAGTGTGGCCATTGCATTGCCAATAAGGTTGGTAAACGACCTTCCGCGACTCATAAAACAGTCCACACCAATAATCAAGGCTACCGACCCAGGAGGAATACCACCTATCACAGGAAGTCCTGCTGCCAGTACCACCAATCCTGCACCTGCCACTCCTGCAGCACCTTTGGACATTACCAAAAGAATCAAACACAATTGGATTTGCGCATCCAGATCCATGGGTGTTTTAGTAACTTGAGCTAAAAACACGGCTGCCAATGTGAGGTAGATGGACGTACCCACTAAGTTAAATGAAAATCCTGTAGGTATAACCAACCCCACCACTGGACGCGAGCAACCCAATTTTTCCAATTTCTCCATCAAGCTAGGCATAGCAGCTTCGGAAGATGAAGTACCCAACACAATCAGTATCTCTTCCTTCAAATAGGCAAACAGTTTGAATACATTGAATCCAAAGGCTCTGAATAATACTCCTAATATTACAATAACAAACAACAGACAAGTCCCTATAAACAATACCACAAATTGACTCAATGACACCAGTGAGCCTAAACCATATTTGCCAACAGTGAAACTCATGGCGCCAAAAATACCAATAGGGGCAAATTTCATGATGATACGAATCACATCAAACAACCCGGCTTCCAATGATTTCAACCCTTTGATAAAAGGATTGGCCTTTTTTCCTACTTTCATCAGCGCTATTCCAAATAGAATTGAAAAAACAAGGACCTGAAGTAAGTTTCCTTCGGCAAATGCTCCTACCACATTATTTGGAATGATATTTAAAAGAAAATTACCACCACTATGCTCCGATTTGGAAGCAAAGCTTGCAGCTCGTTCGGTGTCGGCAGCTGAAACCGTATAATTCAAGCCCTCGCCCGTGTTAAACAAATTGACAGCAACCAGACCAATCACCGCACCTAATGCTGTAATAGCCAAGAAGAAAAGAATGGCCTTCAACCCTACACTTCCAAACTTCTTAGTATCCTCCATACCAGCAATCCCTGTAACAATGGTGCAAAAAATGATGGGTGCTATCAACATTTTTACCAACTTAATAAAGGCAATGCCAAGTGGTTCAAGCGCTTCGCCCGTTTGAGGAAAGAAATATCCAAATGCAACTCCAATAAAAATAGCAGCAATAACCCAAAATGTAAGGTTTGAAAAAAGTTTTCTCATTAGTCTTTCTGTTTTTTTATGTCGCCAATCTTACTAATTAATCAACGAACAGCTGTGAATGTTAAAAATCGATGCGCAAATTTACTTATTTTTTTCCATATCTCATAGTGGGTATTCAACATCCTAGCAAGTCATAATAAATACCAATAGTTGGTGAACAGAAACGACTTTAGAATCATTATAAATTGTGTATCTTTGTAGTCAAATTTTTTAGTGATATAGTAGTGAGGCTTTCTGAACTCAAAACAGGTGAAAAGGCATCCATCGTGAAAGTGATGGGGCATGGAGGATTTCGCAAACGCATTGTAGAGATGGGGTTTGTGAAAGGAAAAGTGGTGGAATCAGTTCTCAACGCTCCTCTCAACGACCCAATAAAATATCGAGTGATGGGCTATGAGGTATCGTTACGCCGCACGGAGGCTGCTATGATAGAAGTGGTGAGTGAAGCCGAAGCAATACAATCATCAAATGAAGGACCCATGCACCTTCATTATATAGACGAGGAAAGAGTTAGACGTTTGGCGCTGGATCAACGAAAGCATATTTGTGTGGCATTGGTGGGCAATCCCAACTGTGGAAAAACCACCCTGTTCAACTATGCATCGGGGAGCAAAGAACATGTGGGAAATTATAGTGGTGTGACAGTAGATGCAAAAGAGGGCATATTTGAGTTTGAAGGATACACGTTCACATTGGTGGATCTGCCTGGCACTTACTCGCTTTCGGCTTATTCGCCAGAAGAAAAATATGTGAGAGGATATATCAATGAAAAAATGCCGGATGTAATCCTCAATGTACTTGACAGCTCGAACCTGGAGCGAAACCTGTACCTCACCACTCAGCTCATAGACATGAACGTTCGTACCATCGTGGCGCTCAATATGTATGACGAACTGGAGCAGAACGGCGACCAACTTGATTACAAAAACTTAGGCAAATTACTAGGCATTCCATTTATACCTACGGTAGCGAAAAAAAATATTGGCATTGATGAATTATTCAAATCTATCATCAAACTATACGAAGGCAGCGAAATTGTAAATGCAGACGGTGTACTTATTTCGTCCATTCAAGATGATCATCTGATAGATGAATATCACCACAAAATTGAAATTCATCACCAACACCACAAGGGCTATCATGCTTCTGACTTTGTAGGCATTCACAAAGTGCATGAAATAGTTCGGCATATTCACATCAATCACTCCAACGACATTGAGAAGATGATCAATCAGCTCATCGACCTCCTAGCTGTGAACCCCAACATCGGACACCAATATTCCATCCGATTTCTAGCCATCAAAGCATTGGAAAATGACAGCGAAGTATTGGACATTATCAACAAACTGGACAATGCCGATGAAATACTCGAATGTATTAAATTTAATGCGGATAGGTACAGAAAAGAATTTGGAGAAGAACTTGAGTCGGCCATTACCGATGCTAAATATGGCTTTATTGCTGGCGCATTGAAAGAAACCTACATCAAATCTAAACGAACAAAGCCAAACCATAAAACGGCCATCATAGACAATTTCGTAACACACAAATACTGGGGATACCCCATTTTTATTGTGTTTATTTATGTGATGTTTCAATCTACCTTTTCACTGGGACAGTACCCTATTGCATGGATTGGCAGTGC
>CAIUKZ010000201.1 GCA_903899865.1 uncultured Bacteroidales bacterium
TATTGTGATGGCGCACTCTATCCCTAGTGGTTTTCTTTATCAGATTTTTCTGTAGAGCATCGGTGAGGTTTATGCCAGTCTGGTTGGCTATACACAGTATTACCCACAACACATCAGCCAGTTCATCGGACATTTCATGATTCAATTCTGACTCTTTGAAAGACTGGTCTCCATACTTTCTTACCATGATTCTAGCCAATTCACCTACTTCTTCCGTTAAAATCCCAAGGTTGGTTAGTTCACTAAAATAGCGCACTCCATGGGTTTTAATCCATACATCTACAGAGTTTTGGGCTTCCTGAAGTGTCATTATTTTTTATCATTTAGGCGAGCAATGATGGTTTCATTACCTCGGGTGCAGTCACCTACTTGGACAAAAATCTCGGTGCCTAGAGGAAAAAATAGATCCACGCGCGAACCAAACTTGATAAATCCCATTTGTTCGTTGACATGACAAGGCTTGCCTTCTTTAGCATAAGTGACAATACGTCTTGCCAAAGCCCCTGCTATCTGACGAAGCAAAATCTGGGTCTTGTCTGGTGTCTCTATTACCACAGTAGAACGTTCATTCTCGGTGCTGGACTTTGGCAAAAAAGCAGCCATGTGTCTTCCTTTATGATGTAGTGACTTTACCACTGTTCCATTGACTGGGTACCAGTTGGCATGAACATTAACCACCGACATAAATATTGAAACCTGTATCCGCTTATCACCAAAATGCTCAAATTCATCAACAGGTTCTACTACCACAATGGTACCATCGGCAGGTGCCACCACCAAATTACTATCCTCTATTTTAATTTTTCGGCTTGGATTTCTAAAAAAATAGGCGAAAAAGAAGAAAACAGAGAATGAAATGATAAAATTTATTACCAATATAATTGAATTATGCTGAGTGTAAACATAGAAATTAAGGAGAACTAGTATAAATAACACAGTCCCAAGTATTGTGCGCCCTTCTTTGTGAATCTTAATGTATCTCATTTTCAAATCAAAATTATAACAGAGATGACTTAATCTCTGTCAATTAATAAATAATTATAAGCTGTTAACAAAGGTAAAAAAAACTATTAGCAGTGCAAGCGATGAATTTCAATTTATTCGGTTCGAGTGCCAACTATTGAGAAATAATATTCCTCAATTAAGCTCTTTGAGTATTTTCAATTTCGCTCCAACATACAGTTTATCAGCCGATTGATGGTTCCACTCCATCAATTGATCCGCAGTACACCCATATTGTTTAGCTATCGAAAAGAATGTTTCGCCTTTCACAACCTTATGTTGAATTTCTTTGGCAGAATCAGCTATCCGATTTTGATGTTTATGTTCTGCAACAGCACTGCCGTCAACAACATTTGCACTAATGACTCTCAATGTTTGACCTTCTTTAATCACATTACCATCCAGATGATTGATTTCTCGCAATTCCTCTACTGTCAAATCATAAAGACTTGCTATAGAAAAGAGCGTTTCTCCCCATTTTACGGCATGAATAGAAGATGCTACCACCTGTTTAGAGGGTGATGTGGGTGCTTTTGTTGGTGCTGATGCGGGTGCAACTTTGAGAGACAAGGTCTGTCCAGCGTAGAGAATGGGCGATTTCGAATTGGCTGCTTGTAATTGGTCTAATGGGATATTATACATTTTGGCTATGCTAAATAGCGTCTCCCCCTTTTTTACATAATGACTTGTGGGTATTTCAGTGTTGTTTTCTGATTTAAGCGCACTGGTATTTGATTCAGGTTTCTTTTCTTCTTGTTTAACCAACAATGCAGGTTCTTTTTTTATCGGTTCTGACACCAATACACTTTCTTCTTCAGCTATTTTCAATTGCTTTCCACGCGTTAGCTTTTTACTTTTCAGATGATTCAAGGCCATTAGTTTATCGGCTTTTACACCATACAGTTTGGCTATAGAGTTCAAACTTTCACCTTTTCTGACTTTGTGGTACTGTGCTTGCTTTTTTTGTGAAACCTGCTTCATCGGCTCTACAAATGGCACCTGAGTAAACTGAGAGGATAGCTGTTCGCTCTTGTAAAATGCGGCACCATCTATCAATGGATTGTTGCCCACCACACGATTGGCCATTATGTAACGTTGTGCATAATAAGGCTCTTCGGAGCTTGAGATAGTGATGCCTCTACTTGTGGCGGCATGAATAAATTCAAAGCTACCATCCTCTTTCGCCGTTACTACCATCCCCACATGACCTATATGGCTTTTACTTCGCCTATGACCTGAGAAATAGACCAAGTCTCCAACTTTCAGTTGCTTTCTGTCAACCGCTGGAAATTGGTGGGCTTGTCCTGACGATGAATGATCTAGCTTGTAACCAAAACTATTATAAATGTAGGAAGTAAAACCAGAGCAATCGAAAGACAAACCATTGGAAGAACCAAAATGATAGGGTGTGTATAGGAAAGACTTACCGTATTTGATAACCGAATCGATAATGGACGACGCTGAAAAGGAAGAATTAATGTTGGCAGTTGCAGTATCAGCCTGACATTCTTGTACATCTACAACTCTATGTGTAGATGCCATAACGGTGTGAATGACAATTAATCCGATAAAAATGGAAAGTGTTTTTTTTAGCAACATCAACAATCTCTGAGAAGGGTTATTCACAAAGATATGATTTATAAGCTATTTAGAAAAATCCTTTTTCTCTTTTTAACAATTAATTGGGATTTTTTTTCTACCTAAATGTATTTCAACTCCACATTCTCAACCGAAACTTCCAAAAATACGGTTGCGCCCAACACTAAGGGCAAGTTATAATCAACATGTCCTGCAGGGAAATCAAAACAAACTGGATAGCCATAATCTGCCACCGAATCTAGTATTATCTCATGTACCGTTTTCATCATTTGAGCATCTTCTGGACAGTCGGTAAACTGACCCACTACCAGTCCAGCCAACTGAGATAATGCCCCACTTATTCGAAGGTTTTGCATCATCCTATCTATGTGGTATGGCTGTTCGGATATTTCCTCTAAAAAAAGTATTGCACCTGAAAAATCCAAATCGTATTTTGTCCCTCTCAATCCCATAAAAACGGACAGATTGCCACCAATAAGCTTTCCGGTGGCAATTCCTTGTCTATTCAGGGAACTGGCTTGTAGGCGATATGCTGGCAAATTCCCCAACAGCACATCCTTTAATTTTATCACTGGGTCCGAACTTGGGTCTAACTCTGAGAGATGTTTTGCCATAATGCAATGCAAGGATGGAATGCCCAATTTACCAATTGCATTGTGCAAAACGGTGACATCACTAAAACCCAACAACCATTTGGGATGTTCCTGAAATTTCGAGAAATCAATTTTATCTACGATTTGAACGATGCCATAACCTCCACGACTACATAGAATCGCCTTGTTGTCAGCATCATCGAGCGCCTGTTGTAGGTCGGCTATTCGTTGGTCTTGTGTACCGCCAAACCTGCCGTACTTGTCACTGGCTGATTTCCCGATCTGAACGCACAATCCCCAGCTTTCGAGTATGCATTTTGCCCCATCAATATAGTTGGAATCTATTGCTCCAGAAGGTGATGCAATAAACACTTTATCTCCAGCTTGTAACCTTAAGTCAAAAATTGCTTTGCTTTTCATAATTTCAATCAATTAGAGATTACCTTCATCAGCATAACTATAATAACTTTTCCCTGCCACGATGATATGGTCTATAAGTGTAATGCCTATAGCCTGACAACCTTGCTTTATTTTGTTCGTGATCTGGTTGTCGTGTGAACTTGGAAAGTTTTGTCCAGATGGATGGTTGTGAGCTACTGCCACCGCCTGTGCCGATGCCTCCAAACACAGCTTGAGCAACATGGGCAAATCTACGATAGTCTGCCTTGCACCACCTTGAGTCAGTCGGCGAGTTCCAATTACTTTGTTGGCTGTATTGAGTAGCACCAGCCAAAATTCTTCGTGTATCAAATTTGCTAACACAGGCTCCATCAATTCAAAAATATGCCGACTTGATTGTATTTGCTTTCGCTCCAATGCATCGGCTATTTTCCTTCTATTTCCTAGTTCTATAGCTGCCAAAATAGTAATTGCCTTTGCCTCACCTATTCCCTTGAAACGTTTACATAGCTCAACGATAGAAAGACGAGCCAATTCATTGAGATTGTCATGACATTCTCCCAATATTCGGCGCGACAGCTCTACGGCCGTTTCGTGCTTATTGCCTGAACCTATCAGAATGGCCAACAGCTCAGCATCAGAAAGTGCCATCACTCCTTTTGCCAACATCTTCTCTCTGGGACGGTCATCCTCTGCCCAGTCGCGAATGGTAAGTCGTTTGTCATTAGTTTCCACAGCTCAAAAATAGATTTTTTTGACGAAATGGACAACCTTAATGATTTTTATTCCTTAAAAATTCTACTTATCGTGCTACCAACATCGGAAGAACTTATTACCAAAGAGAATAATAAACCACAAAAGGCACAAAAGAATCTTGTATAACACATGGAACACATAAAGATATTCTAATATGAAATTGAAAGAACACATGGTTTTGCCTTTCGGCAAATTGACTGTAAAAAAAACCAAACCACATAGGTACATAGATGGGGATAGAGATTTTGCATGCGGCGTCTGATAAAACATTTTTTGAACACGAAGACACAAAGACACGAAGTCGCAATCGCCGCAGGCAAAATATCGCGCAGCAAATATCGCAAAGCTATTATCGCCGAAGGCAAATATCACGAAGTCGCTATCGCCGAAGGCAACTATCGCGAAGCTATTATCGCCAAAGGCAAATATCGCGCAGCAAATATCGCCGAAGGCAAATATCGCCGCAGCCATTAATAGAAAAAAAAATCGGTTGAAATTCATTGCTGAACTTCAACCGACCCATTCTGTTGTCTCACAAAGATTCGAACTTTGACAGGCAGAACCAAAAACTGCAGTGCTACCATTACACCATGAGACAATCACTGTTTGCCCTATTTCTCAAAGGCGGTGCAAAGATACGATTGTTTTTCTTTTTGTCAAAATGTTTTTTGAAAATTATTGCTAAAAATAAGCTTTACGACTATTCGCATATCAGCAAAAAGTAGTTTTTCTTGCCTTTTTGTACCAATAAGTATTTATTATTTAGCAATTTCGATTCAGCAATGACTTCATCTTGATTTTCTAATTTTTCTTTGTTCACATTCACACCACCACTTTGCACCAGTTTACGCATTTCGCCCTTGGATGGAAACACCGCTGCAAGGTCTGTCAGCAAGTCAATGGCTTTAACTCCTTCTGCCAGAGAGGAGTGTGTAATTTTAAACTGTGGCACTCCATCAAAAACTGCCAGTAAAGTTTCTTCATCCAATTTTTTCAACGCATCGGAAGTCGAATTTCCAAAAAGGATATTCGAAGCATCGATGGCAGCCTGGTAGTCTTCCTCTGAGTGAACCATCACCGTCACTTCCCGTGCCAATCGCTTTTGCAACAATCTCAAATGAGGAGCTTGTGCGTGTTCTGCTACCAAAGCATCTATTTCGTCCTTGCCGATGGCTGTAAATATTTTGATGTATTTCTCTGCATCAGCATCACTCACATTGAGCCAAAACTGAAAAAATTTATACGGAGATGTGTATTTCCGATCCAGCCACACATTGCCACTTTCGGTCTTTCCAAACTTACCACCATCTGCCTTAGTTATCAATGGACAAACCAATGCAAACGCCTCTCCACCCGTCTTGCGGCGAATCAACTCTGTGCCTGTGGTGATATTTCCCCACTGATCTGAACCTCCCATTTGCAGTCTGCAATTTTTCTCTTGATACAGATGTAGAAAATCATAGCCTTGCAACAGTTGGTAAGAAAACTCCGTAAATGACATACCTACATTGGACTCGCTACTTAGTCTTTTCTTTACGGAATCCTTGGCCATCATATAATTCACCGTAATGTGCTTGCCGATATCACGAATAAAATTGAGGAAGGAGTAGTCTTTCATCCAATCATAATTATTCACCAGTTCAGCGGCATTGGGAGCATCACTACTGAAATCGAGAAATTTCTCCAATTGTGCCTTGATGCAATCTTGATTGTGACGAAGGGCGGCTTCATCCAGCAGATTGCGCTCGGCCGACTTACCCGATGGGTCACCTATCATACCCGTAGCTCCACCAACCAACGCGATGGGTTTATGACCAGCACGTTGAAAATGCTTCAACATCATTACACTTACCAAATGCCCGATATGCAACGAGTCCGCCGTAGGGTCAATGCCAACATAGGCGGCCGTCATTTCCTTTTTCAGTTGCTCTTCCGTGCCTGGCATCATGGTGTGAATCATCCCGCGCCATTGTAATTCTTCTATAAAATTCATGTTCGTCTGTTTTGTTGTAGTGCAAAGATACTATTTTTTGGGATTAGGTGCAAAA
>CAIUKZ010000202.1 GCA_903899865.1 uncultured Bacteroidales bacterium
ATGCCAATCGCCATTGGCTTTTATAAGACTAACCAATTTATCTACTGCTTCTGCTTCGGGGATGTTTTTCTCAATGCATTCTTTCCGTTTGTAAAGACTGATTTTGCCTTTACCCGCACCTACGTAACCATAGTCTGCGTCAGCCATTTCGCCAGGTCCATTGACTATGCAACCCATGATTCCAATTTTCAAACCTTTTAGGTGTGAGGTGCGTGCTTTGACCTGAGCCACCACTGTTTGTAGGTGAAACATAGTACGTCCACAGCTAGGGCAGGAAATAAATTCTGTTTTAGACACTCTCACTCTCGATGCTTGTAGAATGCCAAATGCTACCGAATTAATTTGCTCTGGAGTAATTGTACCTTTATTGCTAAGGGCAATGCCATCGCCAAATCCATCTATAAAATGTACGCCTAAATCAGCTGCTGATTTGATTTGAAGTTGTTGTAGCTCGTCTTCGCAATAGGAGCGACATAGCACCACAGGTGTTGTGCATGAAGCGTTTAAAAGGGCGTGGAAAAATGCACGTTGTTCGCCTACGCTATTTTGATGGTTGCTTTCAAGTAGAATTACAATGTCTGTCCTTGATTTAAGCAAATCCATTACTTCGTCTGAAAAATCGGGGAATGAAAGTCGCAAGAATTTTATTTTTGATGAGAATAGATTGATGTCGGTCAAGGTAGCTGAGTTGAAAATAGGGAAGGTTAGACCAGCACTATTAAATATTTTATCCCCTAACACGATGTAATCAGGAAGTAACTCATACTTACCATCCATCGGAGCAATTACCACAGGTACATTGTCGCCACCAATGTTTTCTACAGCATGAGTTTTCCGTCTGTTGTATTCAAATCGATTATGGTCAGGATTTACTTCGCCCTTTATAGCATCATGGTTAGACCTATTGGTGATGTAGGTCACCAGCAACCTCCCAACCGGGATTTCATCCTCAGGCTCTTCGCTTAGCGAAACTCTTATGGTGTCACCAATGCCGTCGGCAAGTAAGGCACCAATTCCAACAGCCGATTTGATACGTCCATCTTCGCCATCACCAGCTTCGGTAACGCCTAGGTGAATAGGAAAATCTAAGCCCTTTTTGGCCAAAGTATCTACAAGTAATCGAACTGTCTGAACCATCATCACCGTATTGGAAGTTTTCATGGAGATGACCACGCGGTCAAAGTTTTGTTCTTGACAGATTTCTAGGAATTCGAGGCATGATTCCACCATCCCACGTGAGGTGTCGCCGTACCTATTCATCATTCTTTCGCTTAGCGAACCATGATTTACTCCGATACGAATGGTGGTGTTGTTTTCTTTGCAGATATTGAGAAATGGAATAAATCGAGCTCTGATTTTTTGATATTCAAGTTCAAACTCTTCGTCGGTGTAGTCTGAATTATCTCCAATTTTTACGCTACCTACATAGTTCCCCGGATTGATGCGGACTTTTTCTACATTGCGAGCTGCTACATCGGCGGCATTGGCATTGAAATGAATATCAGCAACCAATGGAGTTTCGTATCCTTGCTTTCTTAGTTCATCATGAATCAGTTTCACGTTTTCGGCTTCTTTGATTCCTTGAGTAGTAAACCTGACAAGCTCACCACTGGCTTTGATGATTCTAATGCATTGTTCTACCGAGTTTTTGGTGTCATTGGTGTCGGTGTTGGCCATTGACTGGACACGCACAGGCTGCGTGCTCCCCAGAAGTAAATTGCCTATTTGAATGGTTTTAGAGATTCTTCGAGAATAATTGAAAGGATCGAAATGCCACATATTTTTTTTACTAATTTGTTATGCGTGCAAAATTACACTTTATTTATTTACTAACAGTTTGGTTTAACAAAAGTTGTGGATATTGATTTTTTTTAAGGCGAAATTTTATTTCTAGATGAATAAATAGACTACCTTTGTATTCGGTATAAAAATAAATATATTATGCAGAAATATTTTAGTCCAAAGCTTTGGTACACCATCAAGCACTACAACAAGGAGCAGTTTTATGCCGATGCTATGGCAGGTGTGATAGTAGGAATTGTGGCTTTACCGCTGGCTATAGCTTTCGGTATAGCATCGGGGGTTACACCCGAAAAGGGTTTGATTACGGCAGTCATAGCGGGTTTTATTATTTCATTTTTTGGAGGAAGTAGGGTTCAGATAGGTGGCCCTACGGGTGCTTTCATTGTTATCGTGTACGGTATTGTTCAAGAGTTTGGAGTGGCTGGTCTTGCCATTGCTACAGTCATTGCAGGCGTCATGCTGGTGGTGATGGGGCTATTGAAGCTTGGTACTATTATAAAATTTATTCCATATCCAGTGATTGTGGGTTTTACCAGTGGAATCGCACTCACCATTTTTGCTACGCAGATAAAAGATTTGTTGGGAATGCACATCGACAAAGTGCCTGCAGACTTCATAAGTAAGTGGGCAGTTTACTCCCAGCATCTCGATTCTATTAGTTATTGGTCATTGGGTGTGGGTGTGATTTCGATTGCTATTATCCAATTGACACCAAAATTATCTAAAAAGATACCCGGTTCACTCATTGCTATTGTCATGGTTACATTGGTGGTTTATGTACTGAAGAGTTATTTTGGAGTGTATGGCATTGAAACCATAGGCGACAGGTTCACCATCGACCCTTCAATCCCTTCTGCAGTAGCACCTACTATTGATTTTGCAGCAATAAGAATGCTGTTGCCAGTGGCTTTCACCATTGCCATGTTGGGCGCTATAGAGTCATTGCTTTCAGCCACTGTGGCAGATGGTGTGATCAGTTCAAAACATGATTCAAACACAGAATTGATTGCTCAGGGAATAGCCAATATCGTTGCACCAATATTTGGAGGG
>CAIUKZ010000203.1 GCA_903899865.1 uncultured Bacteroidales bacterium
CCATCGTTGATAATCATTGCATTTTTGCTTCCTTTTGCAAACGCTACATTCATGTTCACTTCCAATTCGTTTTTGGTGGCATTGATACCAGCAATGTACCACTTGTTGCCACTTTTGCGGGCAATAATCACATATTTACCGGGGTAGCCGTCGATAAATTTCACATCGTCCCACGTACCGGGGATATTGCGGAAGAATTCTTGTACAAAATCCTTTTGCGATGCCATACCCGTAGAAGTTTCGGCATAGTGCTGAACTCCCGAAAGGAAAAGTACCGAAAGTGCCAGTTCGAATCCTTTGGTGTCGGTTTTTTTACCTTTTTCGATACTGGTAAAATTTACTGGCGTAAAATCCATCGGATCAAAAAGATTGCGTGTAAATGGCAGTGTAGCACAATGTGCTGGTTGGTCTAAAACATATTGTTTGTCAAAGCATGCCATTTCTTCTCCCATCACAGCTTCTGACGACACAAGGTTGGGGTACGTGCGTTGTCTGCCGCGTGGATAGGTGCATCCGTGAAAGTTCACTGTCAACTCGTATTCGGCAGCTTCTTTTATGATTTCGTTTTGATAGTTTATCATGGACTGACCGTCGCCATTGATAAAGTCGATTTTAATCCCGGCAACTCCCATGTCTTGCAATTTCTTGAATTCCGCTGCTCTCAGTTCTTTCGTAACAAGTTTGTTGCGAGGGGTGGCAGGTACAGTGTTCCAGGTGCCAGCCGAATTGTACCACACCGCAATTTTTATATTTTTTGTTTTGGCATATTGTGCCAATTCTTTGATTTTGTCATCACCTATTCTGTTGTCCCAGTTCCAGTCAATAAGGCAATACTGCCAGTTCATTCGTGCAGCATAATCAATAAACTCTTTCGAGGTTTCAAAATTAACCGACTCGTCACCTAATAAAATCCAGCTCCAAGATGAAATACCAAATTTTGCCCATTTCGTCACATCGTATTGTGCTGGCGTGGCAAGGTCGGTGCCCAAGGTGGATTCTACGATGGTTCCCAGATTATCGGAAATACACATTACTCTCCAAGGGGAGTACCAAGGCAAAGCAGACTCTGGATAAGTGGCTTTTCCGGTGATGTTTTCGTTTGGTTGTGGAAACTGAATAGAGTATTCCCCCTCTGGTGATTTTTGGCTGAGGCGCGCTGCACAGTAGTCGCCATCCATTGCCGCTTCGGTGAGTGCTATCCACACATTGCCCGATTGAAACAATGCAGGCATTACCCAGCCAGCTTCGAATGGTGCAGGTGTGCCTACTATACCTTGCACATAAACCTTTTCATAAGCAGGTTCACATCCTTCCCAGCCAGTTTTGGCATTGGGGCTTTGTGACATAAATGCCTTTGAATCAGGCTGAAATTTAAACGAACTGATTTCGAGTTTTATCTTCTTGATTTCCTGAGTCTTGTTTGGGAAATAGTAGCGATACGCGGCACCAACATCAGATACACGGAAGATTACATCCATGGGGTTGCCTTTGGCGCTTTTCAGGTGGAGGGTTGCCTCATTGGCTTCATATTTACAAAGGCGTCTTTTCCCTTGCAACATGGTGTATTTGTCACATATCTTTTTTGCCGATGAAAATGAAGTGGTGGCAAGGCTTTGAGAAAAATCATCATCTTCACGTACTACGCCCAGTTTGGATGGATTCAACACCGTGGAGCTACCATATTGTATGGAATAACTCAGATTTCCTTTTAGGTTTTGGACTGTAACCGTGATTTTTTTGTTTGGACTTTGAATTTTGTAGGCTTCTTGTGCATTGGTGGTGCCGTACAAACTCAGAAATAGAATTAGAAGAAAAGCAGTTTTTTTCATTTTTGGGTTGGGTTTTAGGTTGAAAATTGTAGCGAAATTACTCATATTTACTAATATGACAAGTCTGTCGTAAATGGATTAATAGCTTCAATAATGGATGTTATTGTGATTATGTGTGTTGTTTTATTCGGTGTATGTAATCATATTCATGTTAATTTATTGATGTTAATTAGTTTTTTCGTTATTTCGTTATTGTATTTTATGAACGATTGTCATTTTATGAAATATTTCATTTCAATAGGTTCGATTCAGTATTTTTAACAGTAAGTGTTGAAAAAGGTATTGATATTACATCCAGCATACATTAACTGATTTAAAATGACGGGGGAATTTTAAACCTCCATATTTTATTAAAATATATTAAATGTAAATATAAAATTGATTCTTGTAATTACAGTAAGCAATCAAAATAAATTACTATTATTGTATTTACAATCAATGTATTTAATGCAAATATTATTGTGGCTCCAAAAATATCATATTAACAATAACAGTACA
>CAIUKZ010000204.1 GCA_903899865.1 uncultured Bacteroidales bacterium
AAGAACACTATTCGATTTGAATGGGCTTACTTTTGAAAAAACATAAAAATAAGGCTTCAAAACCCTTTGTTTATCGCAATACAAAAACTTAATTCCGCATTTAGCGGACAACAATGATACTTAAAATTAATAACGCAATTGCAATGATAGATTTTGTTTTCATATTGTTTGTTTTTGAATTTTTGATAAGCTCCAATACCTAGATTTAACCCCTGCAATAAAGACAATTAAATTTCCCGTTACCACTAGTGGATATGTGGTTTTTTTGAAAATTTAACAATTACCTCGTTTCGGCGGCAAAGGTAAGGATATTTTTCTGAATTTGAAATGAGTGGGGATTTCAAAAATGTTACAAATCTATGAAATACTAGCAAATTGTTTTATGCCGTTTGCATAAACAATAAGTCCAATTTCGACTTCGTCTCGTTGATACTATATGTACTGTTGGTAATATCGCTTGATGCAAAAAAGAGAAACTCTTTCAAATCTCTCTTTTTTCTGCTGTTAACTATGCCAGCCACGAGGCCGGCTTCTAGCACGACGAAGTTTGGAAACTTCGCCTTTAGAGCTTGTCCCGTCATAACTGAGAGGTTCAATTTAATACGAAATACGAAACTCACCTACTTTTTTGGAAATATCCTTAAACGCTTCATTCAGGGTGTTTATCTCTTCTGGGGTAAACTGTGCGGGCTTCCCGTTTACATTCAATTCGTTTATTCGTTGGCTCATCCAGCTTTTTGTTTTGCTAAAGTAAGTTTTTGCAATAAACGACATCGATACAATTTCTTGCATTTCTTTTATCTGCTCTTTTACCTTTAACTGTTTTACAGCTTTGAGAGTTTGTTTCGCACTTTCGATAAAAGCATCTTCAAACCCATCAGGGTCAGCTGTTGCCAATTGGTCAAACTCCAATTGGATGCTGTTAAGCTCCTTTTTGGTTTTTGCTTTTAGTTCCAACTCTTTCAGTTGATCAAATTTTTCTTTTGTTGTCATTGGCATATTGTTTTTCAATCCTCCCTTTATCTGAGGTGGATTTTGAGTTAAACATCTTTTTTTAATTCGTTTACAATCTCATCTATTATTATGTTTAGGTCACTTATTCGTTTAAATCTTGCTGAATAAAATCTGTATTTCCGAAGATACATTAGCAACTCTTTTTCAAGTCTTCGTCTTTCTTTTGATACATATTCGTTCATATTCATTCTAGCAAATAGTTATCCGTTTTTTAATTACACAAAGATAATAAACATTTGTTTATTATAAAAGTGTTTTTTAAAGATTTAGAAAAAGCCCCCTCCGACTCCCTCCGCCAGTGGGCGGATAGGCTCATAGGTGAGAGAAAGACCCTAAAACCCAAACAACCTGAACCATTCAAACTGGGATTGGTTGTTTTCAAACCACATAGACACATAGATAAGCAAGCCAGAATGGCTGAGATTATTCTAGCCTATTTGAACATGCCAGCAATAGGAACCCCGAATGGGGTGATATGAATAATTCGGATGGTTTGGTGTCACCCCATTCGGGGTTAGGGATGGATACCTGCTATGTTTTTTCTACAATCATGACATCCCGTCGGGATTGATGGGATGTCATTTCATATTATTCCCCTTTAGAGCTTGTCCCGTCATAAACGGGTGATCAGGGGTCAGGGTCTTACCTGATGCAAAAAAGAGAAACTCCTTCGAATCTCTCTTTTTTTGGTTTTGCTCTTAATATGCCAGCCAGAGAACGGCTTCTAGCACGACGAGGTTTGGAAACTTCGCCGTATAACCTGCGCAAATACTTTACGACGAAAACTGAGGGCTTGCGGAGGCTTAATTTTTTCATAGTTTTTGATGTGTTTGCTAAAAATACAGCTATATTTGTAGCACAAAACCGTACTCACATGAATACTATCAATGTACAGATTAACATAGACAGTCCTACTGGACGGAGATTGCTACGAGAAGTGGAAAAGCATCCTAAAGTAGCGAAAGTTGAGCAAAGACTGCCTGAAGCAATTACAGGGAAAACATATACTTTGGACGAATCTTTTGAAAGATGTTGCGATATATTAACTCAAAATTATGGGGTAGATGTTCGTAAACTATGAGTAAGTACACAATTGTTATTTCAGAGCAAGCACAAGAGGATTTAGAAAAACTATCTGGTATAATAAGTGACCAGTATAAGTCACCTATTACGTCAATCAGGTATCTGAGAGGGATATTTTCTGAAATCAAACAACTATCTCGAAACCCAGAAATCTACTCCATTCAAACACGAAAATCACTACAAGCCTACGGCCCATTTCCCAGAAGATTGAATTACAAGCGCATGGCAATTATCTACAACCTAATGGGCAAAGTGGTTTATATCCGACGCGTGATTCCTGCCAATACCATTTCTGAATTATAGAAATAAAGCCAAATCACATTTTATTCGCTTCATGCAAAAAAGAGAAACTCTTTCGAATCTCTCTTTTTCTTTTTTTGCTGTAAATATGCCAGCCAGAGGTCGGATTCTAGCACGGCGAAGTTTGGAAACTTCGCTGAACAAACTGCGCTAAAAACACCCTACGTTCGACAGAGACTTTACACACCGAGTATTATCGATGGTTCTATATGGAGTATCTGACTTATGGCACGTGCTATTTTAAGCGTAGGCTCACTTTTGCCTGTTAGATATTCGCTTACTCGCGAAGCCGACACACCTAATTTTTTTGCGAATGTTCTTTGAGACATTGATTCTTCTTCCAGTCTCATCCGCATCACATCTGCTAGCGATGGCATTCCAATAGGGAAATAACATTCTTCGTATTCAATTACTATATCACTCATTATTTTGAGTT
The DNA here is from genome assembly GCA_903899865.1 of uncultured Bacteroidales bacterium. Classification (GTDB taxonomy): domain Bacteria; phylum Bacteroidota; class Bacteroidia; order Bacteroidales; family Paludibacteraceae; genus Paludibacter. The sequence goes on from CAIUKZ010000204.1 coordinate 2,834, forward strand.
CTATAGCTTTGTGATCAGTTGCAGGAGTGGTTTCTGTAACGCAAGGCAGCAATTCTTCTATTCGAGCTAAAGCTGTTTCATAAACTGCTTCTGTTATTTTTGTTTCCATATTTCGTTACTAAATTGTTGTACAATCGGTTTTGTCATAGTCGGTATGCGTTCCTATAAATCGGATGTAGATATACTCGTGTGAAAATTGAATGACTACTACTAACCTGTAATTATTTCCTTTAATATTGAATACATATCGTTGGTTTCCAATGCAGTCAACACTATTAAAGTCCTTCTTTATATCTGCAAAACACTTCCATTTTGCATTTTTAGCTGTTCTGTACCAATGCTGCAATGCTATTTCAGCATCGTGGTGTAGTAGGTAAAAGTCGGATAACCTTTTATGTGATACTATGTGCATTTCGTTTTGTATTACGGTACAAATATAACAATACGTTTTGTTAAATGCAATTTATTATGGAATTTTTGAATATAAGCACCTGATTTTATCAAAACTTACAAATTTTGCAAGTTTTGATAATGCGCGCAGCCAAACAAGATATGAAACCAGCAGAAAGCCCCCTAATTAGCTACGCTGACCGTTAGTTCGCCCATGTGGGACTTTAAGACGCAGTCTCATTAGATTTTATGAACTCGTCCACGCTGAAAGTGTGTGATCGTTTTTGTCTTGTATGTAGGACTTGAATATTAATAGAAAGCGATACGTATCGATGATTTTTACCCCGTATGGGGTTTGAATTCAGGTTTCATTTATCCCCTAACGGGGAATATGAATGTGTATATATGCCATTGGCTATTAACATTCATTCCCTACGAGAAAGAAACGAC
>CAIUKZ010000205.1 GCA_903899865.1 uncultured Bacteroidales bacterium
AAAAATGTATGGATTGACGCAGGAGTTTTTTCTTCTCACATAGGTTTTGAAAGTGCGGTAGGTGCCAATTGCTGGAACATGACGCGAAGCTTAATGGCCGAAAATTCACCATACTATGAATCAGGCGTTAAACTATCCTACACCTCCAATGATGGAAAGTGGTTTGTCAGTGGATTGTTACTCAATGGTTGGCAACGAATGCAACGAATAAATGGCAATAACACTCCTGCTTGCGGACATCAACTAACCTGGATGCCAGACAAAAGGTTGACCCTAAATAGTAGCTCTTTTGTTGGGAATGACAGTCCCGATAGCCTACGAAAAATGCGTTATTTTCATAACTTTTATGCCATTTGTCATGTGACTGAATCTATTGGGTTGATATTGGGTGTCGATGTCGGCGCTCAACAAAAATCGAAAAATAGCGCTTTGTACGATTTGTGGTATTCGCCTGTATGTATTGCACGTTATGCCGTATCCGATAAGTTGTCATTGGCAACACGTGCCGAGTTTTATTCTGATAAAAATGGTGTGATAGTCAGCACAGGCACAGTTAATGGATTTCAAACTTTGGGCTTATCATTGAATATGGATCTGCAGCTGGCAGACAATGTAATGTGGAGAATAGAAAGTAGGATGCTCAGAAGTCTAGATGACCTGATTTTCGTGGACAACAATCAACATCTGACTGCTAGCAATATTTTTACAGGAACCTCGCTTTCTGTTCGATTTTGAATTTTTATGGCTTGAATATCAGTATAATAATATTTATAAGAAACTGCCCATCGAATTGGGTGGTGAACTGATAAAAAAGAAGGCGACTCGGCAGCTAAAATCATCTACGAAGAGTCCCAAAGGCTAGGTGTAACGACTATCTGTATTGGCAAACCAATCTTTAAACCCATTCCCCTTCTCGTGGGTAAAAATTTCTTCAACGAACTACTGGCCTACTTGTCCAAGTCAGATATTGACTTACTAATCGAAGGAAAAGCAGCGATGTAGTCACTGACTAATGGGCTTGAAGGTGAGAAACTAATGGGTTTCATTTATTAAGCCAAATGTATCAACAAAACTTCAAACTTGCAATTCTGTCCCGTCGATGATTTTCTCCAATATTCCAACATAGTAAAACGGGATATTGTGAAGGGTGAATGCCTATTGGTATAACTTGTTTGTTTTCAATAGATTGTTTTTAGTTTTGTTTCAAAGTAGGGGTGTAAATCATGAATTTTTGTTTCAAAGTAGGGGTAAAAGTGTTTTTGACGTAGAATTTCGTAGTTCTACCACAAGTATGCCATTATGTCACTCGTTCGCTTTTGGCACTTTTTTTGACTATCGGGCATTGCTTGATTAAATTTTTCAAGCCTATAAAAGCACAAATATATTAATGGTAAATTTATAATTATTAATTAGTTAAATTATGGCAAAAGGAAACATCGGGGTTACGAGTGATAATATTTTCCCCGTTATCAAGAAATTTTTGTATAGCGATCACGAGATTTTCCTTCGTGAATTAGTGTCAAATGCGGTGGATGCAACTCAGAAGCTTAAAACTCTGGCAGCAGTTGGTGAGTTCAAAGGTGAGTTGGGCGATTTGAAAGTACGTGTAACCATTGATAAGAAAAAAGGTACACTTACCATTTCTGATAGAGGTATCGGTATGACCGCCGAAGAAATTGAGAAATACATCAATCAGATTGCTTTTTCTGGTGCGGAAGAGTTTTTGGAAAAATACAAAAATGATGCTCAAGCCATCATCGGTCACTTCGGGCTAGGCTTCTACTCATCGTTCATGGTGTCTAAGCAAGTAGAGATTTTCACACAGTCGCATAAAGATGACTCATCTGCTCAACATTGGTCGTGCGATGGTAGTCCAGAATACACGCTAGAGGATACCATCAAATCTGAACGTGGAACTGACATTGTGCTACACATTGATGACGAAAACAAAGACTTCCTCGAAGAATCAAAAATCCAAGAGCTACTTACTAAATACTGTAAATTCCTACCTGTAGAAATAGCTTTTGGCAAGAAAAAAGTGTGGAAAGATGGCAAACAAGAAGAAACTGCCGAGGATAATATTATTAATAATCCCTCTCCAGCTTGGACACGCAAACCTGCCGACCTGAAAGATGAAGACTACGCCAATTTCTACCGCGAAATTCAACCCATGGGTGAGGAGCCACTATTTCATATTCACTTGAATGTGGACTATCCGTTCAACCTGACTGGTATCCTTTATTTCCCAAAAATCAAAAACAACATCGACATGCAACGCAACAAAATACAGTTGTACTGCAATCAAGTGTTTGTGACCGATCATGTGGAAAATATTGTTCCTGAATACTTAACCTTGCTTCATGGTGTGATTGACTCACCAGATATTCCACTCAACGTGTCGCGTAGTTATCTTCAAAGCGATGGTAATGTAAAGAAAATATCCAACCACATCACCAAGAAAGTGGCTGACCAATTGCTAGATATTTTCAAAGCTGACCGAGCGGAATTTGAGCAAAAATGGGATAACTTAAAACTTTTCATCCAATACGGTATGTTGAGCGATGAGAAATTCTACGAACGTGCAGAAAAATTTGCGTTGCTCAAAAACGTGGATGGCAAGTATTTTACTTTCGAAGAATACAAAACCCTCACTAGCGAAAACCAAAAGGACAAAAACGGCGATGTGATTTACCTTTACACCAGCAATGCCGACGAACAATATAGTTACATCCAAACAGCCAAAGACAAAGGCTATGATGTGTTGCTCATGGACGGACAGCTAGATGTACATGCTGTGAGCCAGATGGAGCAAAAATTTGAAAAAACTCGTTTTGTGCGTGTGGATAGCGATGTAATAGACAAGATC
>CAIUKZ010000206.1 GCA_903899865.1 uncultured Bacteroidales bacterium
ACTCCCATTCATGGCACAGGAGTGAAACTCATTCCATGGGCATTGAAAGAATATGGATTTACCAACATTATCAACGTACCAGAACAGGATGTGGTAAGTGGTAATTTCCCAACCGTAATTTCACCAAATCCAGAAGAACCAGCAGCACTTGATATGGCTGTAAAAAAGGCTATAGAAACAGATGCAGATATAGTAATGGCTTCTGACCCCGATGCTGACCGCCTTGGAATAGCTGTAAAAAATGATAAAGGTGAATGGATATTGGTTAATGGCAATCAAACAGCTTTGATGCTGACTTATTACATTATTCGCCGTTGGAAAGAGCTAGGAAAAATCAAAGGCAATGAATTCATAGTCAAAACAATAGTAACTACTGAAATCATCAAGCAAATAGCAGATGCTAATCAAATAGAATGCTTTGATGTGTACACTGGGTTCAAATGGATAGCAGCCATTATTCGCGAAAACGAAGGCAAAAAACAATACATTGCTGGTGGTGAAGAAAGCTACGGATTCTTACCTGAAGATTTTGTGCGTGATAAAGATGCAGTTTCATCATGTACCATGATGGCCGAAATAGCTGCATGGGCAAAAGACAATGGAAAAACATTGTATGAATTACTTCAAGACATCTACCTTGAATATGGCTATGGAAAAGAAAAAGGCATTTCTGTGGTACGCAAAGGAAAATCTGGCGCAGACGAAATAGCTCAAATGATGAAAGACTTTAGCGAAAACCCTCCAAAAGAAATTGCTGGCTCTAAAGTATGTATCGTCAAAGACTATAACAATTTGAAAATGACAGATATGATTACTGGCACGGTAAGTACTCTTGATATGCCATGCACAAGTAATGCACTTCAGTTTTTCACAGAGGATGGGACAAAAATCTCGGTTAGACCTTCGGGAACTGAACCAAAGATTAAATTTTATGTAGAAGTCCGTGGAGAAATGAAATCGCGAGCAGAATATGATGCTGCTGATGCAGCGGCTAATAAAAAAATAGACGCAGTGAGAGCTTCATTGGGAGTGTAATTTTAATTGAAAATTTCAAATTATGATATGATGGGAGTGTTACTATTTGGTATCACTCCCATTTAGTTAAAACACAAAAGAAAAAAAATGAAAATCATAGACCTCTCCAAAACCATTCAATATAATGCTGGCGACCCTTCGTTTATGAAGGTGAAAATAAAACACAAAAGTCATTCAAAATCAAGACTTTTGATACGAGTTTTGGGGTTGCCATTCCGATTATTTTCTTCCAAGTTCATTGGGTGGGCAGATGATACCATTTGTAAAATGGGTGTTCATGCCACTACCCACTTGGATGCACCTTGGCACTATGGACCAATGAGTGAAGGCAAACCAGCCAAAACCATCGACCAGATTCCGCTTGAGTGGTTCTATGGTGATGGTGTGGTGATAGATATGAAGCACAAAGCAGACTTTGACCCTATCACTGTTGAAGACTTAACCACTTTCTTAGAGCAACATCAAATCACCATTCTGCCCAATATGATTGTGCTTATTAAAACTGGACGGGATAAATACATGGGTACGAAAGATTTCTTTGAATTAGGAACAGGGATGTCAGCCGCGGCTACAGAATGGCTTATAGACAAAGGCGTAAAAGTAATGGGCATAGATCAATGGGGCTGGGACTTGCCGCTGAAACACCAAATCAAAGAAGCAAATAGAACCAACAATCCTGAGATGTTCTGGGAAGGTCACATCGTAGGAATAGACAAGGAGTATTGTCACATGGAACAACTCACCAACTTGGACGCTCTCCCCTACACAGGCTTTAAAGTAGCCTGCTTCCCCCTAAAAATTAAAGGTGGATCGGCTGGTCCAGCCAGAGTAGTAGCCATGATAGAATAGACGAGATGCAAAAATTGATCATTTATATCACTGACTATTGGAAGGAAGAAATCAAATGGCAACACCTTCTGAGCGTGATGTCATTTTTGGCTATCTGTATTTTTGGAGAATATTATTTTCACCTGAAACAGCAGTGGATGTACCCACATATTCAAACCATTGATTATTTTTTTCTGTACATCGTATTTTATTCTATACCAGTACTTTTTACGCTACTTAGTTACTGTTATTTCTTCAAAAGAAAAGACATTTTAACCAATGTTCCATTCTGGTTGACACTACTTTACGTGATAAGTACGTATTCATTCCGATCGTATTTTTATCAGCACAGATTGTTGGTCACATCGCTCAACGGTGGTGTGTATGACCGATTCCTTATCAAATGTGCCAATGAATCAACGCAAGCCTTACTGATTTTTTCAGTCGTATTCGTTTACTGGCTAGTCGCAGACAAGCGCATCAACCAAACTTTTTACGGATTCAAAATCAAAGGGGTAGACATCAAACCCTATCTAATTATGTTGGCAGGAATGGTGCCCTTAATAGGCATTGCCTCCACACAAAGCGACTTCCTACTCACCTACCCCACGTTCCAGTCTTTGATTGACAATCAAGTTGGTCATGCCCTGCTGTTTGGCAAAATTAGTATCTACGAGATTCTATATGGTTCGGACTATGTGGCTACTGAATTGTTTTTCAGAGGATTTATGCTCGTGGCACTTGGTAAATATTTAGGTAAAGGAGCTATTTTACCCATGGCAAGTATGTATGTGTTTATCCATTTTGGGAAACCACTTGGAGAAACTATCAGTTCGTTTTTCGGTGGAATGATTTTGGGCATTATAGCCTACGAAACCAAATCAATCATAGGAGGAATCATCGTACATTGTGGAATAGCGTATTTGATGGAATTGGGTGGATTTATTGGAAATGTACATTAAAAAAACGAACCACAAAAGTCACAAAAGAATAGCG
>CAIUKZ010000207.1 GCA_903899865.1 uncultured Bacteroidales bacterium
ACTTATTGAAAATCACCATGAAAAAGTATCTACTTTCAGTAGTCCTTTTGACGTATTGCGTCATCACCTTTGGACAATCTCCTGTCACTAAAAATGTTGCAACTGCTGGCACACTTACTTTCACACCAACAGAAATTTCAAACATCACAGAATTAATAGTAAAAGGCACTATTGACTCTAGAGATTTTGTGAAAATAGGCGAACTAACATCACTCCTAAAGCTGGATTTGAGCGCTGCTTCAATAGCTACTTACACTGGCACTGGTGGTACTGGTGGTTCATCTTCTCAAACTTACCCAGCAAAATGCATACCCACTAGGGCTTTTGAAAACGCTGTAAACAGAGACAAAATTCGATCCATAACATTCCCAGATGATTTAACATCAATTGGTACTTATTCGTGTAACAACTTAAAAGGACTAACTAATGTTGTATTTGGAAATCAAATTACAAAAATAGAGAGTTTTGCATTTTCGTATTGTGATAGCTTATCCAGCATTGATTTAAAACAAAATAATTTGGATATCAGTGAAAGGGCATTTAGTTATTGTATAAATCTACAGTCGGCGAATTTAGGGAACGTTGTTAATCTTGAAAAAAACGCTTTTGAACATTGCTCAAAACTTACAACTCTAAATTTAGGAAACTCTCTAAAAAGTATTGGTGAATATTGTTTCTTGGACTGCAAATTATTATCCATTAGCCAACTACCAAATTCATTAACGACAATTGAAGCCAATGTATTTCAATACAACACCAAAATAACAACACTATCTATCGGTCAAAATCTAAGCACTATTAATGATGTTGCATTTCAATACATGGAAGGACTGACAAGCATTACTGTTGACAACAGTAATCAATCATTTGCTTCTGATAATGGGATTTTGATGAATAAGGCAAAAACATCTATTATTTTTTATCCTACACTAAAAGAAGGCAGTAGCTTTATTACTCCAAATAACATTACTAGTATTAATAACTATGCATTTTTTGGATGTACAAATTTAACCGACATCATTTTCTCACCAAACATTAGTTCTATTGGGAACTATGCCTTTAGTGGGTGTTCTAATTTAAACAAATTAATATTACTACCCACTGCACCTCCTTCATTAGGAGTAGATGCCTTTGGAGTTAAAACAATTGCAAATGTGCATACATCAAACGTTGCATTAGATTCATACAAAGGTGATAATGCATGGATTAAACTAGGAATTTCTAGTTTTCAATTAATCGACATAACAAAAACTACACCAGGGGGATTGAAGATAGCCATTAAACTAAAATATCCAACTGTAAAATTTGAAACAATAAATTCATTAAAAGTAAGTGGCACTATAAACACTGATGATTTAAACGAAATATCTACGTTTACAAGCATTAATGAATTAGACCTTTCTGGGGTTACTACTTTTGCAGAAAGTGCGATTCCGGCTAACATGTTTATTAATTCTAGTTCAATTTCAAGAGTAACATTGCCTTTGGGACTAAAAAAAATTGGCAATTCTGCTTTTTCGAATTGCTCAAACCTAAACACAATTACGAATCTCCCGACTGACAGCATAGGAAACTATGCATTTAGAAACTGTAAAAACTTGAAAATAAACAACCTAACATTCAACAACAAGTTGAATTACATTGGGAATAATGCTTTTCAAAACTGTAGCTCAATTCAAGGGATAATTGTTATTCCAGATTCAATTTCAACAATTAATGATTCCACTTTTATTGGTTGTACTGAAATAAGTGGTAGCATATTTTTCAACAAGAAATTGAAATCTATTGGAAAAAGTGCTTTTGAGGGAGTTAATAAAATTTCAAAGATTTCATTAAAACAAAACATTAAAGAAATCAAAGATAACGCATTCAAAGGATGCATTAAAATAAACACAATAAACATTGAGAATAATACACCACCTACCATTTATCAAAACACATTCTATTCTGTTGACAAAGCAAATACTTTATTAAACATTTCAAATGGAACAACATCGTTATATAAAGGAAATCAATTTTGGAATGAATTCACACTTCCTCACGAAGATTCTGGATTAAACACAGTTGAGGTATTAGTAAGTGTTGGTTTGGGAGGCAAGGTGAAAATCAACAATGTAGAATATAAAGATAACGAAAAGGCAACATTAAATAAAACTGAAAACATTAATTTCGAAATTATCCCTGATGCTAACAAGGAAATATCATCAGCAATATTTGGCCCAACAAATATTACTGACAGATTTTGGGAACCTGTTTACTCTGGCTGGGGAATGGTGAGTGCAAACACTCCTTTAACTGTTACTTTTAAAGAGAAACAAATACAATTGACAATCAAACAAATAACTGGAGAAGTAAAATACTTAGTTAACTATGGTTCTGAACCAGAATTTACTATAACATCAGATACAGGATGGAAAATTTCAACTGTTGCTTTGAACTCTGGCCTACTAAGCTCAACAGGAAGTAACACATATAAATTAAGTCCATTAACACAGCCGTCAGTATTAAGAATTACTTATGTAGCAAACTCAATGCCATCAATTGCTAATAACCTAGTAAAAGTATATACCTCTGACAACGAAATATTTGTCGAAGGAACTGAGAATGGTGAAGAAATAAAGTTGTACAGTGTGAATGGCATACAGTTACAATCAATCATCTCAACTGGCGAAAGAATTATTATCCCAATCAATCAAATAGGCACTTATTTAGTGAAAACTAGCAATGCAACCTATAAAGTTGTATTGTAAAAAAAATCGCTTGACAAATACAATAAAAAAATTAAATAACCGTTTTCCCTTAAATCCGTTTTCCTTTAAATCCAAATCTAAAACAATTACTATTATGAGCTCACTAATTAGATTCAAGCAACTGCTTGGTATTCTAACTTACAACGAGTATGATTCGGTAATGATGAAAGATTCAAATGCTTTAAATTCCGAAAATCTACTCCGCACTGAGTCATTCAGTGAAAATCACATGATTGAAAAAAATTAGCGACCAATCTGGTGCTACATCTAAAAGGAGACTGACAGCAATGTTCAGTCTCCTTTTGGATTAATGGCCAATAACAAAGTAGAACGGAAAACTTATACCGTTTACACAAACAATATAGTCCAATTTCGACTTCGTCTCATTCATACTATTTGTTTGAAGCAACGGC
>CAIUKZ010000208.1 GCA_903899865.1 uncultured Bacteroidales bacterium
CCTTTGCGACCCTAGAATATTACAATAGCGAACAATGTTGTTGGTAGCTCCAGCAGTGAAACGAATGGTAGAAGTGTTGGCAGCACCCGTACTGATATTGGTAATGGTAAGCGCTATTGGTCCTACACCACCCACTCGTCCATCGATGGTGACATTGTCAGCGCCATTAAGGTCTATAAGTGGATTGCCTGGATTACCTTGAATGGTACCTCCACCCAAGCCTGGCATGATGGTGAGTGTTGCCCATGTGCCGGCATCAAGTCTCGCTGATGTTGCAAATTGATTAGCTAGTCCTGTGATGGTGATGGTGATATTATTACCTGTTTGAGGTCCAGCAAGATTGATAGCATTGAAGGCGGCTGTTAGAGTAGTCTGAGGTCCATTGGCACCAGTAGATCCAGCTACCGTTACTTGAGAAAAGGAAGTTACAGAGCATAACCAACCTGCTATCAGGAGAAGAATATGTTTGGTAATGTGCTTTTTCATCTGTTTAAAATTGATTTTTAATTGTCAGATGAAACTCGCACATAAACATCTCCTTGTGTGTCAAAGTTTATTTGTCGTGCTCGTTTCATAGTTAAAGCCTCCCCAAGCCCCTCCCAAGGAGGGGATGTGTAGTTAGTATTGTCTAATTTAAACCTAATTTTAGCATTGTTTGGCTAAAGCCAATATCTTATTCCACCTATCTATCCAGACCATAAATGGACTGGCAATTGACGAAGGAGGGAATGTGTAGCTACAACATTCTTGCATTTTCTTCACTCACGGGATGACTCATAGTCACCCCGTGAATAGAATGAATAGTTATCTAAAACGAGCAAGTTCTACACTTGCGTCTTGGATTAATCTTGTAGGTCAGCATCAGTTCATGCGTACCAATTGAATTGCGATTGATATTACTCATATTGAAATCCACGCTGTAGGTCAAATAGGTATTGTCGCCAATTTCAATACCAAACAGTCCCCCTATTTCGGGGATGTATTTTTTCCCAGCATAATTGATGGGCAGACGTGTATATCCACCAATATTAAACACTGGTGCTGTGGGTGTAACCTTGAAATAGGCGGCAGTGGTCAAGTGTAGTTGGTACACATCGCGGGAATACTCAATAGAGTTCAATGTATATTTGCCATGGTTATCAATCAGACAAACCCCATAGGACATATTTATGTACTTTTTGAGGTCTTCCTTGTAATTCACATAGGCGTAAAAGGTACTATTGCCCAAGAGGGTATCGGCAAGATTGAAGGTTGAAAACAGGTGTTGACCAGAAACACCAATTCTCAGATTCTTGGTGTAAAGCTCCATCCCCATGTCGGAGTTAAAGTTGCTTCTGTCTGCGAGTTTGTTACTATTAAACACAGGATCATTTGGATCGGATGTCCGAACTTGAGAAAGGTCGTATGTAAGAAACTGATAGCCAAGTCCTAGACCCATGTGAAGATGCACATCTTTGGAGAGGAAAAGCGAATATGCGTAAGTCAATGCACCATCAAAGCGAGTGGTGTAGCCAATGTGATCGCCAATGACTTTGAGCCCAAACTGCGAGTGCATGTCAGCGTCATAGAGTGTGGCTGAACCAAAAGCTGTGCTGGCGGCACCTTCATTACCTGCCCACAACTGACGACCAGCAAGTGCTAACTCGGCACTATATTTCTCGTTGATAGAGGCGGGATTGATGAAGTAGGTGTTTTCCCAAAAGTTATTCAACTGCATATTCGACTGGGCTACAAGACATGTAGCCACAGCACTTAACAGCATTATGGATAACAATTTTTTCATATTTTAGAGAATAAGGTTGGTAAACTACTCCATTTTTAGCTTGCCTTAAACTGTGTTTTTGTTGACAAACATGCGGTCTGTTCGGATTTATTTATCCCGACTGCGGGGAAATCTCCCAAAGTGGAAATGCAAAATTCAACTTTCGTTGATTTGCATGCCAATAATAATTACCAATGATGTGCTTGAGCGTTTACTTAGGGCATAAAGTTAGCCATAAAGTAGAACTTACAATGAAATATTAGTAATTTTTAAGAACCTGTCAACGTATCAAATTAGAATTTATTGTTTGCAATTATCAAAAACTATATAAATAACTAAAGTTTGGGCATTTTATATTAGTCTTCTTTAAATAAAGTCTTTAATGATTTGAAAAAAAACACTGAGTTAGAAGGCTAGAAATCGAAAATTGTATAGATTCTCTACAAATAACGTTAAAAAATACAATAAATAAAAATGCATTCGTATGTTATTAAACACGTTAATAGATTATTGAAAATAAATCATGGATTAGAGGTAGGTAAAAAGGGGAAATACAACAAATTAGGTGGGTAAATCCAATGAATGAAATTGAAACCACAAAAACCTTTACAACACATAGGTCACAATAAGAAACTCATCCAGAATAAAATAAGGACACAAAGTTTGCCTTTCGGCAAATTGACTGTATAAAAAACCAAACCACATAAAATCAAAATTGAAATTATAGAGACGTCGCATGCGGTGTCTGATAAAACATTTTTTGAACACGAAGGCACAAAGGCACAAAGTCGCTAACGCCGTAGGCAAATATCACGTAGTAAATATCGCCGTAGGCAAATATCGCGAAGCAAATATCGCCGAAGGCATAATATCGCCGCAGGCAAAATATCGCGAAGCAAATATCTTTAATCAGGGCAGGTGCGACATTTGCGGCGAGGCTTCACTTTGTAAGTCAACATCACTTCTTGCGTACCAAATGTGTTGTTTACTATTTGACTCAGGTGAATGTCAATGGTATAGGCCAAATAGAGATTATCGCCTAAGTCAATACCAAATATTCCTCCGATTTCACCGATGCCTGTCAAATTGTTTACCACCAAGGGTGATCGGCAATAGGCACCAAGTTGAAACACTTTTGAAGTGGGAGTTGGTTTGAAATAGCTGCCAAAATTGAGTTGAAGTTGTACGAAATTGAGCGAGGTAGCCCTAAAATAATTGTCAATTACACAAAAACCGTAGGTATAATTGATATAGTCACGAAAGTCATCTTTGTAGTTGGCATAGAGGTAGCTGGTGGTATTGCCAAACACCCCGTCGATAGCCGATGCTGCTCCAAACAAATGCTGAGACGAAAGTCCCACTTTGAGCTTTGGGCTTGTCACTTCCATCCCAAAATCGGAATTAAAGTTGCTCACATTTTTTAGTTTTTCAAACAGGAACAAGTCACCTATGTCTCGGTAACGAACTTTTGACAGATCGTAGGCTATCATTTCATAACTAAATCCCAATCCGAAATTGATACGAGTAGTTCTTGATAGGACGAGCGAATAGGCATAGGTGCCTGTAATTTCATTTTTGGACGCAAAGTTAAAGTGATCAGAAACCATCTTAAGTCCAAACTGCGACCGCATATCGTCATTGTAAAGCGTACCAGCGGCAAAGCCTGTGGTGGGTGTACCATCTATGCCTGCCCACATCTGACGACCTGCCAAGCTCAACTCATGGTAAAACTTGCTGTTGATGGAGGCTGGATTGATGTAAAACGTATTGTCCCAAAAATTATTCAATTGAATATTTGATTGACCGACAGCAAAAGAGCTGGCCAAACAAACAATAGCAAGTAAACAATTTTTTTTCATCAGTAAATTATTATGCCTCCCCTATCCCCTCGATAGGAAAGGATGTATCGTTAGTAATATTGTGTA
>CAIUKZ010000209.1 GCA_903899865.1 uncultured Bacteroidales bacterium
CAAGTGTGACTTCAAGCTGTCACCCTCTACATCCGAGAAGGCAGACAGCTATTGTGACAACTTCAATGCTAGCTATGATGGTACTAACATTGTATTACGTGGGCTAAATAATCACTCAGCGAACAACTGGATAGCCCAAACCACCGACGGGTGGAAAACATACAAGGACATCACTCCCAACTTATTTCATTGCCAAACACAAGATGTGTATTACATTCCCGCCAGCAAACCACTTGGCATAATCTGCATGTCTGCTCACTCCAAAATGGCAGATGAATGTAGAAAAACATTTGATTTATCCGAATATGGACAGACAAAAGGAATAGATAAAATAATTTTTATCCGAAAAGATGATGCAGGCATAAAAGAAATCAAGTGCATTAGAGGAAATTTTGATTTGAACACCTCGGTGTCTATCATTGACAATCTAGGAAAAGAAATCAACTTGCCTCAACAGACATCAACAGACGAAGGCATTAAGATAATTGTTCACTCACACATCATCCAACCTGGCTTGTACACCATCAGAATTAATTCGAGCAAACAAAAATCCATCAGTAAGCTAACCGTCAAATAATCACACATAAACCAAAACCATAATGACATTAAAAACTAAACTTTAACATTAAAAAAATACTAATTATTTAATATGGACTTTGTTAATCACAGTAAATTTTGTACTTTTGTGGTGATTATTAGAAATTCAATTTTAAACAATAAATAAAATGATTAAAGTAGGTATCAATGGTTTTGGCCGCATCGGACGTTTAGTATTCCGTGCTGCTCAAGAAAGAAACGATGTTCAAATCGTAGCAGTAAATGACCCATTTTTGGATCTTGACTATTTAATTTACATGTTGCAGTATGACACTGTACATGGACAATTCAAAGGTACAGCTGAAAACAAAGGTGGTAAACTTTTCATCAACGGAAAAGAAGTTGCATTTTTTGCTGAAAAAGATCCAGCTAGCATTGGTTGGGGTGGTGCTGGCGCTGACTATGTAGTAGAATCTACAGGTGTTTTCACTACTATTGACAAAGCAGGTCTTCACCTTCAAGGTGGTGCTAAAAAAGTAGTTATCTCTGCTCCATCTAACGACGCTCCAATGTTCGTATGTGGTGTAAACTTAGAAGAGTACAAAGCTGACATGAATGTTGTTTCTAACGCTTCTTGTACTACTAACTGTTTGGCTCCTTTGGCTAAAGTTATCAATGACAACTTCGGTATCGTAGAAGGTTTGATGACAACAGTTCACGCTGCTACTAACACTCAAAAAACTGTAGATGCTCCTTCTGCTAAAGATTGGAGAGGTGGTCGTTCTATTTTGAACAATATCATCCCATCTTCTACTGGTGCTGCTAAAGCTGTAGGTAAAGTAATTCCTGCATTGAATGGCAAATTGACTGGTATGGCTTTCCGCGTTCCTACTGCTGACGTTTCTGTAGTGGACTTAACAGTTCGTTTGGAAAAATCAGCTACTTATGATGAAATCAAAGCAGCTATCAAGAATGCTTCTGAAAACGAATTGAAAGGTATCCTTGGATATACTGAAGATTCAGTAGTTTCTACAGACTTCATTCACGAATCTCGCACGTCAGTATTTGATGCAGGTGCAGGTATCGCATTGAATGGTAACTTCGTTAAACTTGTTAGCTGGTATGACAATGAGTGGGGTTATTCTAACAAAGTGTTGGATCTTATCGCACACATGGATACAGTAAAATAATCTGAATTTCCTATATATCATATAAAATCCCTCGTAGCTTATGGTTACGGGGGATTTTTTTGCTTTGTTTTGGTTCTAAAACGAATAAATATGTAAACCACAAAAGGCGCTAAATCAAGATTGAAAATTGAAAAATGAAAAATGAAGAGAGATAAGAAATATAAAGAACACATAGTATGCCTTTCGGTAAATTGACTTTCACGGAAAAGATTAAACCAAACTACATAGACACTGGACCAAAATTGAAAAATCAAAATTGAAGAAACGATGCATGTGGGTCTGATAAAGCATTTTATGAACACTAAGACACAAAGTCGCTATCGCCAAGGCAAATATCACGAAGTAAATAACGCAAAGCAAATATCGCGAAGCAAATATCACAAAGTAATTATCGCCAAAGGCAAATATCACGAAGTAATTATCGCCGAAGGCTAATATCGCCGTAGGCAAATATCACGAAGTAATTATCGCCATAGGCAAATATCACGAAGTAAATATCGCGCAGCAACTATCGCCACAGGCATTAATATGATGCTCAATACTAGTATTCGATAATGTAATATTCGGCAAAAGCATCAATAAAATTCCACCCAAAACATTGATGTGCGTTGATAGACACCGCATTGTGTTTGGACACGGTAGAAATCAACACATCATATCGCTGTTTGAACAGATGAACCATCCGAGAAAGAATGGGGTGAAATAGTTTTTTGTTTTGAATGGGTGAGTCAAATAGAATCTGATAGCCCGACCCTATTCTAGCGTCTTGCTTACAAGGATTGAACTCAAGGTACCTTTGTTTAATCTCTTTCGAACGGTCGGTCATCACTGCATTGTTTACCAAACAGTATCCTACCACGATGCTTTCTAACAAAATGACATATAAGTCATTATTGGCAATCATTTTGGTGAGACATTCGAAGGTATATTGAACTGATAAAAAACCGTTAGAATGACTAGTAAGATTGGCTTTGTACCACTTACTGTTGAGCGACATAATAGTGGGAATATAATCGGCTTGGGCTAATTGTATTTCAATGTTCATAATCTGTCTAATTTAAAGCGTTCCGTAATGCGTTGATAAAATTTCGGATGCAAAAATAGACTTGTGGTATTAATAAAACATTACAAATAAGTTACTTCAATGTTACTGACTTTTAATGCGCTGACTGTCTGAATTATAAACATTTATCATTAGGACATTTTAACAAAAACTCACCCGAAAATATCTACCAATTCAAATTTCAGGCCATCAAACAGTCCTTTGTCGCTCAGTTTTAATTCAGGAATGACCAACAGCGACATAAACGCCAAGGTCATAAATGGTGCGTTGAGCGTTGAGCCAAACTCCTTGGCAGTGGCGTCAATTGTTTCATATAGCAGTGCAATCTCAGCTCCTTCTAAATCTGACATCAGACCAGCCACCGGTAATGGCAACAGTTCGACTCGATTGCCATCACACGCCACAATACCACCCTGTGAGCTGATTATATGATTAATTGCTGCAACAATTTCCTCATCTGTTGCACCTACGGCCACAATATTGTGGCTATCATGAGCCACAGTCGATGCTAATGCTCCTTTGATAATTCCCACATTTTTTATAAACCCGATTGCAGGCTGAGATGGTTGATAGCGATTGTAAACCACCAATTTGAGAATATCACTCTGAACGTCAGACACCACACATCCATCGACCACGAATGGTTCAGCCAGCACACACTTAGTAGTGAGTTGACCATCCTCTACCTCTATCACCTTCAATCGTCCTTCTCGAACAGGAACTCTGAGTTGATCCAGGTTTAGTTTCTCGGCTGAAAATCGATTTATCAACGCCGTAGGTTCGAAACGAGGAAAAGTAAGCTCTCCATTTTCTGCTACCTTCACCCCCTTGATGTATGTTGCCTTTACGTGAAAATCACGAAGACTATCCACCACCACAAAATCGGCAGAATCGCCAACCTGCAACAAGCCCACATCTAGCTTGTAATGCCCCACAGGATGTAAAGAGCACGCTCTCAACACATCAAAAAAATCATACCCATTGGCAATGGCTCTTTTTACTAAAGCATCAATATGACCATTTTTCAATAAATCATCAGGATGCTTATCATCCGAACAAAACATGATTCGCTCAGGGAATGTATCTAGCAAAGGCACAAGCACATCAAAATTTTTAGCAGCACTCCCCTCCCGTATCAATACATTCATTCCCAAAGCAATTTTTTCTTCCGCTTCTTCTATTGTCATGCACTCATGATCGGTACTGATACCAGCTTGAGCATATTTTTCCAAATCCGATCCTGAAAGCATTGGTGCATG
>CAIUKZ010000210.1 GCA_903899865.1 uncultured Bacteroidales bacterium
GTATCAAGCTTATGATGAAGAAAAAATTGAACGCTTTTGGGTATGAGCTGATCAAGAATGAACAGAAAGCTTATCCCGTACTCGCTTCAGTGGCTGAGATTGAAGGGAATACTGTAATAGCGTTGGTGTCTGAGTTAATGAGCGTCGAACGTGGAGGCAAAGGAATCATGCTCGGCAATGTAGCTGGAATAAGCCCTACTGAGATAGTGATATTGGGTGCTGGTGCCGCCGGTGATGTAGCAGTCCGAACAGCCAATGCATTGGGTGCACAGGTAAAAGTGTTTGATCATAACATCAACAAACTGCGTAAACTTCAAGAGCGATATGGGCAACATATATTTACGTCAGTTATTCACCCAGCTGTGCTCATCAAATCACTCAAAACGGCTGATGCAGTGATTGGCAACCTCCGTTATATCAATGGAAGTGAACGATTTCTGGTGTCAGAAGAATTGGTCAAAACCATGAAGCCGGGTGCCATTATTGTAGATATAAGTATTGACCAAGGGGGTTGCTTTGAAACATCGGAATGCAGAACATTGAAAAACCCTATTTACAAGAAGCACGATGTAATTCACTACTGTATCCCCAATATCTCTGCTCGTGTGGCTCGCACTACTTCGATGGCATTGAGCAACATCTTATCTCCATTACTTCTGCGAATTGCCAACTCTGGATGTGTTGATTCTGCAATTACAGAAAGTATAGGTTTTAGGAATGGTGCCTATATATATGGTGGCGTATTAGTCAATAAGCACATCGGAACCTATTTTGATATCCCGTACAGTGATATCGGTTTACTGATGGCTAGATATTAATGAATCATTACTGTGGTCTCTGAAAATGTAATCTTATGCCTTTTATAAAAAATATCGAACATATTGATGATGATGACTTGATACAAAGAGAATTCGATGCACTGCTCGATGACTTTAGTAAAACCAGTCACAATCAGAATATTGAGCTGATTACCAAAGCATTTTTCTTTGCTAAGAATGCCCATAAAGGAACCAAACGCCGGTCGGGGGAACCATACATCATGCATCCACTGGCTGTGGCTCGTATTGTGGTAAACGAAATAGGACTTGGCGCTACTTCTATATGTTCCTCTTTGCTTCACGATGTAGTCGAAGATACTGATTATACTGTGGAAGATATTGAAGTGCTTTTTGGTGCTCGAATTGCTAAAATTGTGGATGGCTTGACCAAAATCTCAGGGGGTGTATTCGCTGAGAAAGCATCCGAACAAGCCGAAAATTTCCGCAAGCTACTCCTCACCATGTCAGAAGATGCACGGGTGATTCTTATCAAGATAGCCGACAGACTTCATAACATGCGCACTTTGGGTTCCATGCCATTAGCCAAACAGTATAAAATTTCTGGCGAAACTCAATATATCTACGCACCACTAGCACACCGATTGGGCTTGTTTTCCATCAAAACAGAACTAGAAGATCTAAGCTTCAAATTTGAACACCCAGAGGAATACAAAATTCTTGAAGAAAAACTGGCCGTGGACGAAGAGGCTCGCGAAAAGTTTTATAAGGAGTTTTCGTCACCTATTGTTCAGCGCCTCAAGGATATGGGCTATGAATTTACCATTCAAGCACGCATCAAGTCCATTTTTTCTATTTCCAAAAAAATGACAAAGCGTAAAATTCCTTTTGAGGAAGTTTATGATATTTTGGCTGATAGAA
>CAIUKZ010000211.1 GCA_903899865.1 uncultured Bacteroidales bacterium
TAAACACATGAAATTGTTAAAAATCGTACTACTTATGACTGTTATTAATCTTCCTGTTGAAGCCAACAATCCGTTTTTTAAAGCCTATTCTACTCCACATCAAACCATTCCGTTTAACGAAATTAAAATTGAGCATTATTTCCCAGCTTTTGAAGAAGCCATGAAAGTGCAACGCAAGGAAGTGGATGAGTTGATAAATAATCAGGAGGCACCCACGTTTGAAAATACGATATTGAAGTTGGAATATGCAGGTGAATTGATGAGCAAAGTGAGTGGTGCTTTCTATAATATGTTGAGCTCCGAGACAAGTGACGAATTACAAGCAATAGCCGAGAAACTATCACCGCTGTTGTCTGAACATTCCAATGCCATCCGACTGAACGAGAAACTTTTTGCACGTGTCAAAGCAGTTTATGATGACAGAGCTAATCTTAAATTGTCAGTTGAACAAAGCATGCTGTTGAAGGAAACCTATGATGGTTTTGCCAATCATGGTGCCAATTTGTCTGATGCTGATAAGGCAATCTACAAAGAATTGTCGAAAGAGCTTAGTCTTTTAACTCTTCAATACGGTCAGAATGTGTTGAAAGAGACAAACAAGTATAGCCTATTGATTTCAGATAAGCAACAGTTGGCAGGACTACCAGCAGATGAAATGGAAATGCTGGCCGAAAATGCAAAAAAGGCTGGGAAAGAGGGTTGGATGCTTAATTTGAAAACAACAACCTTGGTGCCATTTATGAAATATGCCGACAACAGGGATTTGCGCCAAGAACTTTATATGGCTAATGTAACTCGATGTATGGTAGGCGGAGAGTTTGACAATAGAGAGATAGTCAAGAAGATTGTCAATTTACGATTGAAAGTTGCCAATTTGCTAGGTTATAAATGTTATGCAGATTATGCGTTGATTCATCGAATGGCAGAAAACAAAGAGAATGTGTATGATTTGCTTGATAAACTGAGAATAGCCTACAAACCTGCTGCAGAGAAGGAATATGAAGCGGTACAAGCTTATGCAGATAAGAAAGGCGCCAATTTTAAACTCCAACCGTGGGATTGGTCATACTATTCTGAGAAATTGAAGGATGAGAAGTACGCTGTAAATGATGAAATGCTACGTCCCTATTTTGAATTGGAACGTGTTAAGAAGGCGGTGTTCGGATTAGCCACTCGTTTGTATGGTTTACATTTTACAAAGAATGTGACGATTCCAGTATATCATAATGAAGTAGAAGCGTTTGATGTGACTGATTCGAATGGGAAATTTGTTGCTGTTCTTTACACCGACTTCCATCCACGTGACAGCAAACGTTCAGGTGCGTGGATGAGCGAATTCAGAGGTCAATGGATAGAAAATGGGATTGATTATCGTCCGCATATTACCATTGTGATGAATTTTACTCGACCTACAGCCACCAAGCCAGCGCTCTTAACCTTTGATGAAGTGACCACTTTATTGCATGAGTTTGGACACGCATTGCATGGTATGTTGACCAAGTGTAATTACGAATCTTTGTCAGGAACGAATGTTTATCGGGATTTCGTTGAGTTGCCATCGCAGATTATGGAGAATTGGGCAACTGAGAAAGAGTTTCTTGACGGATTTGCGGTGCATTATCAGACAGGTGAGAAAATCCCCGCTGAATTGATACAAAAAATTAAAGCCTCAGAAAATTATAATGTAGCCTATTTTTGTCTTCGTCAGTTAAGTTTTGGCTACTTAGATATGGCATGGCACACCATCGAAAAGCCTTATGAAGACGATGTGATTGCTTACGAAAAACAAGCCATGGCGTCAACTCAAATTTTACCATCGGTTGCCAATACTGGTATGAGCCCAACTTTTAGTCATATTTTTAATGGTGGCTATAGTGCTGGCTATTATAGTTATAAATGGGCAGAAGTGCTAGATGCAGATGCATTTTCGGTGTTTTCGAAACAAGGGATTTTTGATAAAAACACGGCAGATTCTTTCCGTGAGAATATACTTGAGAAAGGTGGTACCGAACATCCAATGACACTTTACAAACGATTTAGAGGTCAAGCACCTACTATCGACGCATTGCTAAAGAGGAATGGAATCAATAAATAATTGATAATTAATAATTAACAATTAATAATTAAGACTTTGTGGCGTGATAAGTTGTTAAACCATAATTGAATAGTTTTGAAATCACATAGAACACATCAAGCTCTTCAAGTAAAAAAAGACAAAGGTCACCACTATGTGTGTTATTGTGGTTAAATGAATGCAATACAAGCCGTTTTAGAGTTTATAATTAAGACGGTTCAATCGTTTAGTTTTTTTTTAATTTTCAATTTTCAATATTTCATATTAGCTTACTTATGCTTTTGCAGCACTTACTTATAAAAATGAAAAAGGTCTTATTTCTCGTTTCGCTTTTTTTACTTGTTTTGGTTGGTTGTAAGAGGACGAATCACTTCCCATCATTTGATGAATACCCTGTTTACGAAGGGGGTGATTTAGAACTAATTTACACGCCACAGCTTAGTAAATTTAAGGTGTGGGCACCTACTGCCGATGAAGTGAAGCTTTTACTTTATGACAATGGAAGTGAAGGCGGTGCTTATAAGACCCTTGATATGAAGCCGGATGAAAATGGAACTTGGAAATTGGATGTTGAAGAAAATCTGAAAGGGAAGTTTTATACTTTCCAAATAAAAATTGGAGAAAAATGGTTGGATGAGACGCCAGGCGCAAATGTAAAAGCCACTGGTGTGAATGGCAAGCGTGGAGCTATTATTGATTTTAGAGACACAGATCCAGAAGGGTGGGAGAGGGATGCTCGTCCGATGATGAAAAATTTCACAGATATTATTGAATATGAGGTTCATGTTCGCGATTTCTCAATTTCTGCGTCTTCTGGAATGAAGTTTAAGGGAAAGTATCTCGCTTTTACTGAGCATGGTACCAAAAACGAGATAGGTCAACCCACAGGCATTGATCACCTCAAAGAACTGGGTGTTACTCATGTACATCTGTTACCATGTTTTGATTTTGACTCTATTGATGAGTCCAACTCCAGAAATTATCGAAATAATTGGGGCTGTTCGGCAGTCAATTTTACAGTTCCAGAGGGTAGTTATTCAACTAATCCAAACGACCCCAAATTAAGGATTCGGGAGTTTAAAAAATTGATTCAATCTTTGCATAGAAATGGTATCAGAGTGATACTCGATGTAGCCTATAATCACACTACCAATGCATCTGCCTCCAACCTGAATTTGCTGGTGCCAGGATATTATTATAGACATAACGCTGATAGTAGCTTGTCCAATGGAACAGGATATGGTAATGAAACGGCTTCTGAACGACCCATGATGCGAAAGTTAATTATCGAATCATTAGTCTTTTGGGCTAGCGAGTATCATGTGGATGGGTTTAATTTTCAACAGATGGGTGCCCATGATATAGAAACTCTCAACTCCGTGCGCGAAGCTTTGGATAAAGTAGATCCGACCATTTTTCTTAGCGGTGATGGTTCGCTGGCAGGCAACTCTGTCTTGCCACTCGACAAAAGGGCTGTGCTTGCCAATGCTGAACGGTTGGATTTTATCGCGGTGTACAATCAAGATCTTTATCGTGCAATAATCGATAGCATCAGCATCGACACGCTTCACAATGTGAAGTTCAAAAGTTTTATTTATGGAAGA
>CAIUKZ010000212.1 GCA_903899865.1 uncultured Bacteroidales bacterium
AACAATGAGTAACTATAATAAAAGTAGTATTGACCTCTTTTGGAATCAACTTCCCGAAATTTTGCCCTTTTCAGTTGACACCGAAACGGCAGTAAAATTGTGGGGAGCATTTGAACGAGCCAAAGCAATGCACAAGGAGGAGATAAAAAATGCTTTTACCAATGGCTATATATCTCATTTGGGTTCTAATCGCATTTTAGACGAAAATTTTTATAACGAAACATTCGGAGGTAACAATGAGCAACAATAAACAAAGTAGCATAGAGTTATTCATTGAGCAACTCGAAGAAAAAGGGGGTGCTTGGGAAAATGTAAGTATTCGCAAATTGAACATTAGCATTGATGTAAGCGATTATATGGAGTTGAAACAACAAGCCAAAGCCATGCACAAGACGGAACACGGCAAAACTTGGGATGATGCTATGGAAAACATGAAAGCAAGGGGAGGTAATGACATGAGGGCGTATACGGATTTTGATGATTATTATGCTGAAACATACGGAGGTAATAAATGAGCAATAAACAGAATATGAAAAAACTATTAATAGCAACAATACTTTTCGGAATGATGAGTAGTTGTGAAGAACCGACAACAACGACAAAATCAACTCAACATAGAGTCAAAATAGGAGTAGATGTTAAAGAATTAAAAGTAGTTGAGATTGAAGGATGTGAATACTTCCTTGGCACTTTTGACCGCAGTGCAATGTTCACTCACAAAGGCAATTGTAAAAACCCTATACACAAAGGAGGTAACAAATGAAAACACATTTAAAAACGACAACCATCTTAATAGGAATACTATTGCTTGGTTTGGCAATCGCTATAAATGACGCAGTATTTTATGGAGTACTCGCATTATCTGTATTGGGTATTATGTACGCTTTTATTTACTTGACTATTGTTCGTAATCAAGGAGGTAACAAATGAACAAAGATAAACTTATGAAAATTTGGGTTAAAATATTTATATTTTTTTTGTTAATTGCTTATATACACAGAAGGAGTTGATTATGATTAAATATACAGAAAGAGAAATAGAACATGAAAGAAAATATCACTATTATAAAGGTTATTCTAAAGGAGTATTGACTACATTTATTTTAATGAGTTTATATTATATTTTTATTGTTGTGGTAGATTATTATTTACAAGGAGGTAACAAATGACCATGGGTAACATTACGCAAATGAGAAAAGCAAAAGCAAAAGAGTTGATTGAGTTCTATTTCAACTCAAATTTAAAATCTTCTCTGGAAACCGCTAAAGAGAGTGCGAAAAAAAATGTTGATGACATGCTATCTTATTATGAAGATAAAAAACTTGATAGTGCAGTAGATTTTTGGAATGGCGTTAAACCAGAAATAGAAAATTATGAGCAACAATAATCTATACACGGCAGAACAAGTAAAAAAAATGCTTGAAATATGTCGGGATTCTGACTTATACGAGCATATTTTAACATTCGATGATATTTTAAAAACTGAAACCCCCATCGAACCCCCAAGTGATGAGAATAGTAATAAACGACAAATGCCAGTAGATTGGTTATCAAATCAATCTTATGAATTATTTGAACAATATTCAGAAGGTAGATTTGATAGAATTACCTTGAATAAATTAATGCTTGAAGCGACTGACAAAGCCCGTGAAATGTACAAAATCGAAATCCAACAAGCAGAATTAGACGCTAAAGAAATCGTCATTATTAAACATTGTGCAGAAGAATCAACTAAAAACGCAAGTGTTTATTCAGATGGCTACAAAGAAGGTTATAAAAGGGCTTTGGAATATATGAACGACATTATACAGAACAAAATCGGAATCAATTCAAATGTCAACTCTGTTTTGAAAACATCAGGAGGGATTGAGCCATGAGTGATAATAAAAAAATGAGCAAAGAGCAACTACAAATCAATTTGGCGGAAATTGAGAAAGAGTTGCAAATCAAAAAAAATAAAGCAATAATTGAATATTGTGATTCAAATAACCCGTACAAAATTGGTGATACATTCACCGACCACATCGGAACTATTCTAATCGAAAACATCAAATACGATTGTCAGTCTTTTTTCGGGTATTCTTGTGTTTACTTCGGGTGTGAATTGAAAAAAGACGGGACACCAAAAAAATCAAATCAAAAACGAAACGCTTGGCAAAGAAATGAAATTAAAAATATAACCTAAAAAATATGAACCAAAAACTCACACCCAAACTAATTACTTATGTAAAAGCAATTGAATCAGGACTAATTGCATCTAACAATGCATTAATCTACAAAAAACTTAAAGACCAAGGTGCAACCTCTTCGTACCACTTAGAAGATTTTTATGAAAAAAATCGGATTGTAAAGGCTAATGGCAAGTCTTCTTTAAGTAGTGTTTCGCCAACTTTACGAAATTTAGAGTTGCTTGGAATGATTCGTAAATGTGGTCAAACCCGAATTATGAAAACACTTTATTCAAATTATGAAGCGGTTGAAGGAATACCACAAATGGTTATAGAAGCAAACAAAATTAAAATTGAACAAAGAAACGCATGGTTAGAAAATGGTTTGAAACATGGCTGGCTCACTGGTGAACAAGTTTTAGAACTCCAAGCACAAGAAATTGTTTATTACACCTAATGAATTTATGATTAGTGGTTTTTTCAGATTTTGAGGAAACCACTTTTTATTCACTTTCTTTGTTGAAAAATAATGAACAATCTAAGTGGTTATTTGACCAAATGTTCTTATTTTTGAAAATAACATACATGATGAAAAAGACAGAGCAATTTTTTATGGTTTATAACTTAGATGAATCGACCATGTATGGTTCTTTCCCTGATAGAGAATCTGCGGAAAGGTGGAAATCAAAAATCGAACCCGTGGTTGAATGCGATTTGAAAGTCAAAGAATCTTCTTTAGAGATGGAACTACCAGAAGGTATTTCCTTTAACACGGAAGCGGATGGTTTCAGGTTAAACACAAAATTAACCCCGATGGAAAACATGGCTTCGTTCATCGAGTGGTCTTATGCCGAGTTAAAGCAGAATATCAATAAAAACTACGAGGGACTGGTTGCATTAGAGATTATGAAGGCAATGTTGCAAATGTCCAAAGTACTAAAGAAGTCCGAAAGTCACAATATTAAAGACATGGACGAAAAGTTGAAAAAGAGCCATAACCAGTTTTTTGAAGCAGGAAAGATTTATGGTATTGAATTCATGCTGATGTATACTTACGACTACTGGCGTAACCAAGATGAGAAAGACACTTTGGTAAACCACTATTATACCAAAATGAAAAAACAAAAGTAAAATGCAAACAAACCAAATATATGTTGAGCCATGTCTGGAAACGCTCAAAAAGATGCCAGATAATTTTCTTGATTGCGTCATCACTTCGCCCCCATACTGGCAACTCCGTGATTATGGTTATGAGGGGCAGTGGGGATTAGAACCCACCTTTAATGAATACCTTGAGAACCTTTGGAGCATGATGGATGAAATATATCGTGTACTAAAGCCAACTGGTACAGTTTGGATAAACTTGGGAGATACATACGCAAGAGGTAGTAGGTCTAAATATGCTCATTCAAATGAATCTTTACGCTCAAAACATGAGAAATTAATTGAGCCTAATACAAAACCAGATTATGAAGGTTTAGATAAATGCTTATTATTGATACCTCATAGATTTGCTATTGGATGTATTGACAGAGGATGGATAATGCGTAATGATATAATATGGGCAAAGAGAAATGGTATGCCCGAATCTTGCAGGGATAGGTTTACAAAAAAGCATGAGTACTTTTTCTTTATGACAAAATCTGAGAAGTATTATTTTGATTTGGATGCTATTAGGGATAAATCAATTTATGGAAACGAAAGAGAAAGATTTTCCAGTCATCCTAACAATGGACACTCTAAAAAACAAAATATCGACTTGAGCGAAGTAAAAACCGCATCTAAGTATAACAACTTGGAGAACGAGAAAGACCATCGTCAAGGAATGCATCAACTTCGTGGTAAAAATATCATCGAAAAACGACCAGAATTACCATCTCAAAAAGAGTTTGTAGATTTCATTCGTTCAAGAATGTACCTAAAGCGTTTGGTGGAACATACTGATATAAACGAAACTACAATAGCACACTGGTACAGATATGACGAGGCAGGATTTGCTTACCCGTGTGTAGAGGACTGGAATGCTATCAAAAATCTTCTGGGCGAAGTTGATGCCGAGTTTATTGACATGGACACCCGAATGAATCATGTGGTATTTGAAACGGACGACATCAACAAAAATGCGGAAAGAGGCAAAAACCCAGGCAGTGTTAGTGACTTCTGGGATATTCCTACTAAACCATCAACCAAAGAACACTACGCTTCTTATAACGATGAATTAATCAGGAAGCCAATTTTGGCTGGTTGCCCTGAAGGGGGAATCGTATATGACCCGTTTATGGGAACTGGAAGTACGGCTGAAGTTTGTCTGAGGTCAAAGCGATTATACATAGGTTCAGAAATGAGCGAGAATTATGTAAAAATTGCTGAAAAGCGACTTGAACCATTTTTAATGCAACAAAAATTATTCTGATGGAAACAAACCAAATATATGTTGAGCCATGTCTGGAAACGCTCAAAAAGATGCCAGATAATTTTCTTGATTGCGTCATCACTTCGCCCCCGTACTGGCAACTCCGTGATTATGGTTATGAAGGGCAGTGGGGATTAGAACCCACCTTTAATGAATACCTTGAGAACCTTTGGAGCATGATGGATGAAATCTATCGTGCATTGAAACCAACTGGTACATGCTGGATAAACCTTGGAGATACTTACAACACAATCAGTGGTGGTATTCGAGGCTTGGAAAGAGCAAAGAAAAATGGAGCAACGAGGTCAATTTCCAAAAAGAATATTATTGGTCAGGGTTTTCAGCAACAGAAGTCAACGGAAGTACCAAATAAGTGTTTACTACTCATTCCACATCGCTTCGCTATCGGTTGTATTGACAGAGGTTGGATTGTTCGCAACGACATCGTTTGGGC
>CAIUKZ010000213.1 GCA_903899865.1 uncultured Bacteroidales bacterium
CAATTGAATATTTGATTGACCGACAGCAAAAGAGCTGGCCAAACAAACAATAGCAAGTAAACAATTTTTTTTCATCAGTAAATTATTATGCCTCCCCTATCCCCTCGATAGGAAAGGATGTATCGTTAGTAATATTGTGTATGGGTTGTGAACTCAATGAGCCCTATGAACCCTATGAACCTATGAACTATATAAACCTATGAACCTATAAACTAAATGAACCTATAAACCAAATAAACCCAAACTCTAACTCCCTCACGGCAACCACTACTTATCTTACCACTGTGACTGCCCCACTTTTATATTCAACTTCCTGATCGGATTTCACTTTCACTTGGAATATATACGAACCTGGCTCAACCAATGTACCTTTGTATTTACCATCCCATCCTTCATCTCCTTCGTAAAGAATGATTCCATTCCTGTTAAATATTTTCAGTTGATAGCCAGGAAGGAAAACATCATTGTAGTTATCACCATTCGGAGTGAACACATTATCATACAATGATTCTTCGATGGTAAATGTTTTCTCTATAGGGCCACATCCGTTGGCATCGTCCACAGTGACGGTATACACACCTGCTCGTAACTTAGACAAGTTAGGTGTATTGGTTAGGGCTAGACCATTGAATATCCATGAGTAGGTATAGGGCGGTGTACCACCTACTACTTCAATATTGATAGCGGCATCGTCATTACTCATAGGCGAAAACTGCTTAACGGAGTAATTAGAGAACTGCAATTCATCGGGTTGCGATATCACATAGGAAGTATATGCAACCATCCCAATAGAGTCAGTCACATACAAAGAATACACTCCTGGCACCAAATCTTGAATGCTATCAGCTGTTGACACAAAGCCATTTGGGGCTTTCCATGACATGCGATAAAATGGTGCTTTATAAAATGGGGCACCTGCACTAACCTTTACAGAGATAGCACCATTCATTTGCCCATAACATGTCACATCCAACTTCTTCAAGGTAGTAATGACTATCGGATGTGCCATCACTTCGGCTTTCACAATGATTGACTTTTCACTATCACTACATATAGGAGTACTGTAGTGCACTTCGCAATAATAATATCCTACTCCTACGTCTTTGACGCCTGGAACATAACTTGAATCTACAGCCCCATAAATACGTTGGGCTCCTACGTAAGATGACGTCGTGTTTTTATACCATTGATAAGTTACAGTTGCAGGCAACGAAGTGTGTTCAACTACCAGTGGTGAAAATGCACCTTCGTTCACATAAGCCTTTTGGTTATCTATCGGCTGTTTACTTATTTTTGGTAGTTCTTGAACAATGACTTTCACAACCAGTCTTTCTGCACTTTCACACACTCCCGATTTAAGGGTCGCGTAATAGGTTTTTCCATCCATTAGTCGGGTGCTGTCATTAATAGGTTTTCCACCACTCAACGCGGTGTACCAGCGTATTGTGTCCATTGAGGTCGCATTCGTTACGAGTAGCGATTTGATAGTTGGCTTATCTTTGGCACAGAATGATTGCAGTGAATCTCCTGTTGCTTTCTTATAATCCGAAGGTTGTGGAGTAATGACAATGGTGTCAGACAGAGGTGACACACACCCACGAGAATTGGTAACCGTAAAGTTGTAGCGCCCAGGAGCCACACCAGCGAAAACAGCAGTGGTGCCTTTGCCGGTATAAATGTCGTTTCCAGGAAGTTTTCTAATCACCCATCCTCCCGAGGCAGGCAAATTGCTCAAATACACTTTACCGGTATTGACATAGCAGTCGGGCTGACGCACGCTATCGTAAGTCAATTTGTATGGTAACGGAGTGATTATTACTGCCAATTTGGAAGATGCATCCGAACATTTGCCCTTGGCAGTGGCTATCACTTGTGCTGTGTCTCTAAAAGCAGGATCAAAATCGGCAATACCAGACACAGGATCAATTTTCCCCGCGTTGGATGGGGTCATACTGTATGTGATTGGCAATCTGTTGGTGGTAATTGCAAAATAATATTGCTGCTCGGCACCTTGACACATGGAGTTGGATCCTGAAATAAAATTGGGCGCTATGGTGTTTGGATCAACCGTCACAGTAGTATCCCTAAAGGTAGAGGTTCCACACGGACCTGACGCAGTAGCTCGAATGGTGGCTTTACCAGTGAATTTCGGATTCCATGTCATCACTCCCGTTGTGGAATGGATGCCACCGGCGCTGATAGGCGTTACTACATAGCTGATGCTTGACATAGCAGGCGCAATGGCCACAATAGTATCCACAGTAGCACCCTGACATCTACGACCGATGGCTTTGCTGAATGTCACCTCACCTACACTTGGCTGAACATATACCTTGATAGAATCAACACCCAGACTACATTTTTCGGGGGTGTTGACTGAAGCAATGATAGTAGCCGTATCACTAAAATTGGCATCCCACGCCAGGGTCAATTCATTGTTGGCAATGCTCAATTTACCCGCTGTAGATGGATGCACGGTGTAAATCACAGCCTCATTTTTGGTGTTGGAACTTGCTTTGTACTTCATAGTCCCAGACGCTTGACAAATGGTTGCAGCATAAGTGGCAAATACTGGTTTTGGAGTCGTAGGATTGACCACTACATGAATATGGCAGGTGTCACTACTACACCTGTTTTTCGAATAGGCGGTAGCAATAATGGTAACCTTGCCGCTAAAATTAGGATTATTCCAAGTCATCTGACCATTCTTTGACATCGATCCTGCACTTAGTGAAGATGGGTCTAATGCAAATTCGTACACAGTGGCATTCAATGCATCCACTTGATATAATTCGGTGCCAATACCTTGACAACGAACGAGTGCGCCACTTTTCCATGTAGGTTTTTGTACCTTGGGGATGATGTAGATGGAATGATCCAATACTTCTTTCGAACATCCAGCAAGATAACCCTCGGCCTCTACCCTCACGGTGATAGTGCCACTGAAATCTTTGTCTATGGTCAATAGACCAGTGTTGGTGATAGACCAACCACTAGAAGGATTTACTGGCAAATAGCTAAACCTCTTCGTTTTAGGATCTAGAGTAGCATTTAGCTGAATAGTAGTATCTTTCTGACATAACTCTGTAGGGGCATTGTCTAGAGTAATAGGTGCTGGTTTTGCAATGACGTGGGTAGTAAGTGGAGTAGGTACGACCCCACATACCATTTGAGCCGTTGCAGTAATTTGAGCATCTCCTGCAAATGTCGGATCCCAAGTCATCACTCCAGTATTAGAATCAATATTTCCTGCACTAGATGGTGATACTGTGTATGTTATCGGATCACCTGTAGATACTGTTACCTGATAGGTTGATGTAAAAGTAGTACCCTGACAGATGCTGTCTACTGTTTGGTCTATTTTCGTAGTGGTTGTAGAAGGATTAATATCCACATGCAATTGCACACTTTGCGATTCGCAGTCATTAAATGCAGTAGCTATAACAGTGACTGGTCCAGTATATGAACTTTTAAAGAATGCAAGACCAGTATTTGGGTCAATAAACCCAGCAGTTGAAGAAGGAATCAATTCGTATTCAATTCTATTATAATTTATTGCTGTTGCAATGTATTGAGCCTTTGTCCCTTTCATTGGGTCTTGACATAGTGTTATAGGGTTTGCTGTTCCTGTTTTGTCAAACCCATTATTCTTTAATTCAGGACGAACATGAACAGTTAAAGTATCAGAAGCATTTCCACAAGATTTACCCACTGCTGTAGCTATGATATATGCATCACCCGTATATGAAGAACTCCAAGTCATCTCACCAGTGGTAGGATCAATAGTTCCAGCATTGGCAGGGCTTACCGAATAGTTTATGATAGCCGTATCTACACTTGCTTGGTATTTTTCTACAAGATTAGTTCCCTGGCATATCGTTGTTTTTCCTTTGATAATTGGCTTACCTGTGGTAGGTTTTACGGTAACCAAGCGCGTACCATCAACATTACCACACAATCCATACGCTCTAGCAGTGATAGTAACATCGCCTGTGAAATTAGGTTTCCAAACCATCACACCAGTTGTTTGATCAATATCTCCTGCGAGATTATCTGAAATAAAGTATTCCACATTAGTACTGTAAGCCGAAGTAGCTGTATAGGTTTCTTGACTCTTACCTTGACAACGTGAGGTACTACCGGTGGTGAAAACTACTGGACCTGTAGTACCGTTAACAGTCAATTGTATACTGTCTATAGGACTACTACAAGTAGGATTATTGCTTGTAGCTATAGCAGAGACGGTGGCAGCTCCTACGAAATTAGGATCTAAAGTCAATAAACCAGTGCTAGATATGGAACCTGCACCTCCAGGAGCTAATTTGTAAGTAATATTGCCATTCGAAGTGGCTGAATATTGAGCGCTTCCCCCTTGACAAAGTACCGAGTTACCAGTTATTTTGACGAATGTAGTAGGCTCAACCCACACATGGTAATGGGCTGTAGAACTACCACATATCCCAGTGGCTATGGCGGTGATGGTAGCCTTTCCGCTAAATGCTGCATTCCAATCTACCTCAAAAGTATTATTATCAATTATTGTAATATTTCCAGCGCCTGGTGTGATTAAATAACTAAATCCAGTACTATTGTTTGCAGAAATTGAGAATTTTTCATTCGGAGCATTCTGACATACGGTGTCTTTACCTGTTATGGTGACCGCACCAATTTTCGGATGAACAGTGACTTTTATGGAGTTAATAACTGACTTACACAATCCAGTAGCTTTGGCAATAATCCAAGCTGTGTCCGCAAAGGTGGAACTCCATTTCATCGCACCTGTGGTCGGATTTATTACTCCAGCAGTGACAGGTGATACAGAATATGTAATTCCTGTACTATTCAATGAGCTAGCTGTATAGATGGTGTCTTTGTTAGGATCTTTGTCATCTTGACACACAGAGGTAGGGCATGTTGTCATATCAAAGATTACTGACCCCAATGGTGGGTTGACTGTAATATATCCGATTTTATTTTCTGTCTTCAATACACCATCAGACAATGTCAAGGTAACATCCTTAGCACCAGCCGTGGTATAAACCACTTTATGGTCTCCTTTTTTTCCAGTTGCGGAAAAAGGTGTAGCTCCAGCACCAAAGCTCCAACTGTAGTTAGTAGAACCAGTAGAAGTAGAAAGATCTCTAAAAATTACCGTATCACCAATACATGGTGTGCGATTGATGGCATCAAAATTGGCTGTCAATCCACAACCCACCAAGGTAATCGGATAAATCACCTTAACACCTGTACATCCTGATGCATTTGTTTCAACAACTGACACGTCACCACTTTTGTCAAGAAAATCAACCGTGATGCTACTATTTCCTTGACCTAAAGCAATGGTTGCATCAGAAGGTACTGTCCACGTATAGGATGATCCTGGTGTGTTGGTTACACTATATATTTGTCCTGTAGCAAAGCATGGAGGATTAGCACTCCCAATGATGACTGAAGTAGAAGGTTTGGCATTGACTGTTACCAATTTGTCGGCATACTTAATTCCACACACACCTGTAGCCGTGGCACGTATAGTGGCTGTTCCTACAAAGTTTGGATCCCAATCCACTACACCACTTGATGTATTAATAGTTCCCGCTCCAGAAGTCAATAAAGAGTAAGAGATGCTATTGCTATTCGTCGCTGTGGCTATGTACATCTCATCGGAGTCATCTTGACAAAGTGTAGCCTTTCCTGTTGTGAAAACTGGAGTTCCTGTTGTAGGATTGACAGTAATGGTGCCAGTCACTGAGCCTGGAGCACATCCTCCAACAGTAGCAACAGTATAATTATAAGGACTTGCAACCAATGTAGAAGGCGAACCGCTGATAGTGATAGTCCCTGAAG
>CAIUKZ010000214.1 GCA_903899865.1 uncultured Bacteroidales bacterium
CATTGTTATATTAATCTTATCAATTTGAGTAGGGATACAATTCAATAGTGCTGACAATAATGTTTCATCAGGCAAAATCACTGCAGTGTTCATCCATTCATCACTAGGAACAGCATTTGGAAACAAACCATCAAGAATAGTAAACACTTTTTTGGCTTGACCCACAGACGATGGAACACCGATCAATTCAATTTTCGAATCAGAGAATTGAGAAACAACACTTGAAATTTCAAACCTTGAGGCAAACAATGCCTGATTTTCAGCCCGATAAGCAGAAGCCTTATTATCGCTATCAGCCACTGCAAACCCTTCATAATCCCAGTAGAAATCTGCTTTACCTCTTTTTTGAAGCTCGATAAATAATTTTCTCTCACAGGGATTCAATGCATTAAAACCGATAAAAACAAACTGTTTATCATCCCAACTGGATATATTAGAAGTTTTTAACTCCTCCACCACTGATCTACAAATCAGACCCTCATTGGCCAAACCCTCACTTAATAATTTTTTGCAAAACTCATCATAAATTGGAAATAGTACGTTCCATGTTGATTCGAATTTTTCAGATGACAACCCTTTCTGAGCTGGGGAAAAACTCGCCCAAAATTCTTTAATGGCCTCAATTTGAGTATCTGAGAAAAACTCAAATTGTCCATCAATATCTTTCAAGTCTTTCAAATTGGTAAAAAGTTGCTGTGCATCCACTAGATATTTGTCTATTTCATTAAAATCGCCAAGCAACATCTCCCCCCAAAACAAAAAAGAATCAAAAGTTTCATCACTTTTTGTCTTTGATAAAAATATCTCATACAGATAAAACAATTGCAGCAACCGATCAGCAACTTTTAGGTTTGTAGCCGACAAAAAGCAATCATTAATTGTCATTATATCAGGACTAAATAGGGGCACCTGTATTACTTGAGAGAGATACTTTTGAAAAAACAACCCAGCACGCCTGTTGGGAAAAACAAAAGTAAAATCGGATATTTGTTGACCGTAAATCTTGTAAAACTCTGCAGCAACTCTTCCAATAAATGAATTCATAGTTGTTAGTAATTATTATGGTTCGGCTAAGTTAAGCCTATTTTTGGAATATTTAAAATCGATATTAGTTTTAAATGAACATCACATTAACAGGTGCAATAACTAACGTCAACGCAAATTATGCTTTAGAAAACTAATAAGTGTGCGGTATCCCTCATGGAATCATTTGTTCGTTATTTCAAAACTTCTAATCATTTATTCGGGTTCAATGCTTTGAACAACCACAAAAGTAATACATCTGCTTCCAGATGAACAAAAGCACCCTCCTAATAATCACAAAACAGCTTTTCAGATACGTAAGTAGTTTAAAATAATTATTGTTATATTTGTTGATTCCCTTGTCTATCTCAATAATTTTGATTATATTTGTCTTATAATCAACCATATATGAGAATAGTAACATTAAGTTCTGCAGAAAGAGAACATCTAGAATATTTGCAAAAACACAGTACAAATTCAGTTGAGCGCAACCGTAGTTTGTGTCTGTTGTTATCAAGTCAAGGTAATTCCATGCAACAAGTAGCCAAATTAATGAA
>CAIUKZ010000215.1 GCA_903899865.1 uncultured Bacteroidales bacterium
TCCATTCGATTTGGAAATTTGATGAATTCTGAAATATATGGAAGTCCTACTGAATTGCCTTGGGGATTTGTGTTTCTCCGTGCTGGTGAGACTGCACCCATGCACCCTACCCAAATTTACGAAATTATTTATTGCTTAGTAACTTTTGGATTATTGTATTGGATGTACTGGAAAAAAGAGGCTTACAAAATTAATGGTTTGATTTTTGGCACTTTTTTAATAGGAATATTTGGCACTCGATTTTGCTTAGAATTTATCAAAAACAATCAAGAAACTTTTGAATCATACTTACCTTTAAATATGGGTCAGATTTTGAGTTTACCATTAATTATCACTGGTATCGTATTGCTGGTAAGAAGTTACAAATTAGCCAAGACCGCCCAAGAATAGTATGACAGAGAATAAACCAATGCCTCAAGCAGACTTCACAGCAGTAAAACCGTACAATCAGCACGAAGAAAAGACGGCTCAACTGTCGCGGATGTTTAATACCATTTCTGGTCAATACGATAAGTTCAACGATATCATGACATGGGGATTGGCTCGTGCTTGGCGAAAGTCTGCGCTTACCTCACTTCGAAAGTACAATCCAAAAGACATACTTGACATTGCAGCTGGAACAGCCGATATGTGTATCAAGTCTTTCCAGTACCTTCAGCCAGAGCATGTAGTAGGAGTAGATATTTCGGCTCAGATGTTGGAAGTCGGAAAAGTGAAAGTGGCCAATGTTGGATTGAGTGAGAAAATACAACTCCAAGTAGAGGACTGCTCTACCCTATCGTTTGCCGATGAAAGTTTTGATGCAGCAACCATCGCATTTGGCATTAGAAATTTCGAAAAGCTCAACGAAAGTCTCCAACAAATACATCGTGTGTTAAGACCTCAAGGCCATTTACTGATACTGGAGATGAATGAGCCTCAGAAAGGATTATTGTTTAAAGGTTATCAACTGTACACCAAAGTATTTGTGAGAATGACCGCCAAGTATCTATCCACTGATAAAGTAGCTTACGATTACCTTACAGCTTCAATGCATGCTTTTCCTAGCGGTGATAAACTAATCGGTATATTATGCCAAAATGGATTTAAACTA
The DNA here is from genome assembly GCA_903899865.1 of uncultured Bacteroidales bacterium. Classification (GTDB taxonomy): domain Bacteria; phylum Bacteroidota; class Bacteroidia; order Bacteroidales; family Paludibacteraceae; genus Paludibacter. The sequence goes on from CAIUKZ010000215.1 coordinate 1,094, forward strand.
AGTAAATACCGAAAATTCGCATTTGGTGTTTGTAGCATGTATTTGGTTGAAAAGGAGAACTAACACCTATTCATCTTTTCCTCTGTAAATATTGATATCCCCTGCTTTTTTGTAAACTTTCTTGTCAGTGCCAACTGCTTGTATTACATAAAAATACGCACCAGAGGGGGCTTTTTGTCCATTGATATTGCCATCCCATCCACGTTGAGGATCATTCCAATGATACACTAACCTACCCCATCGATTGTACACCCAACAATCAAAACTGGCAATCGATTTGTAACCTACTCTAAATTCATCCTGGATTCCATCACCATTGGGCGTAAAAATACGTGGTATAAATAATGATGACTCACTGGTAACCACGGTTAGCGAATCTGTACAACTACATGCTTTGTTGGAAGCTGTGAGTTTTACTAAATAATTTCCAGCCTCATTAAAAGCATACCGTTGGTCTTTGTCCAAACGCGAGATAATCAATTCTTTATCCATGAAATAGTCCCATTTATACGATTCGACCGTTGGCTCATTGGCATTGCTTAAAAACTGTAAGTCAAGGGGCGCAGAACCACTGATTTTTTTCTGATTAGGCTGGATTTTTTCGGGTCGTTCTTTTTCGTTTCTTTCTGTACGCTCGGCCAACACACTGGTTAAATTGGTTTTTACTGCCACGGCGATATATTCGGGACTTGTAAAGGTGTAATCTACTGCGCCCATACTCATAAAATTCATCACATATTGATCACCTTTGATTGTGAAAGTGGTGTTACACAAAGGTGGGTTATCAAGGGTAATGTATTTGTCCGCTCTGGTAAGGGTTACTTTATTAATAGTAGTGTCTTCCTGTGCCCAAGCATCCGTTTTCCACTTTTTTGTTTGATAGGTGATTGAAAACTCTCTTGGCAGTTCATAAGTAACTGATAAATCAGCTGATTTATAGGTAAGTGGCATCATACCACCAGTACTGTCATTAATTAACAAATTCAGTGATTTACATTGAGGACCAACTTTTGAAGGTTCAAATTTCGAGAATGAAGGAAGATGCTTTTTGTAATCTATTATCCAATAATGAGTGACTATTTTACCATCCACTTTCAAAGTATATCCAGTAGAGTCAGAAATGGAAATCTCATTGCTAACTATGCCGTTATTGTTGATTATTGTACCATCTGTAATGGGAGTATTGAGGTCGGCAGAATTAAACCACTCGACCGATGTTGCAGCAGTTTCATATTTCAATGTACCCGACTTAAGATCGTTGAACATCAGAATGTGTACACTTGTATCCTTGGGTGCTGGGATAGGCACAAAAAACAAATTGGAAGTAACACTTGTAGTGGCTTGTACAAATACTGATATCAATAAAAGACTAAGAATGAATAGAAAATTTCTCATGAAATAAAATTAGAGGTTTAAATTCTAGCTTTGGGTAAACAAAAGTACTGCTTTAGCAAGCAATAACAAAAAAAACGTTGATTTATTTCCCTACATCGGTACTTAAACTATATTTTTTGTACTTTTGCATGCTTGTTACTCCATACCGTTAATCTTATTAGCTAAAACATGAGAAAACAGATAATTACCATCGTCATTTCGTTCTTGATTTTGCTTTCCTTGACCATTTATGGACAATCTACTTACCCTACTAAAAAGGTAAATGGTACAGAGTACTATGTCTATACAGTTCAGCCAAGTGAAGGTGTGTTTGCTATAGCTCGAAAATTTGGAACCAGTGCAACCGAAATCAACAAACTAAATCCTCAGGTCAGTCAAGGTGTAAAGATAGGTCAGGAACTGCTGATTCCGATAGTACCAAAAAGTCAAATGTCTAAAGCAGAGCTTTCCAAAGTTTCCACAACTGCCAACTACACCGAGCACAAAGTAGAAAAACAGCAGACCCTTTTTGCCATTTCCAAAAAATATAATGTAAGCATAGATGAAATCAAAAAGCTAAATCCACAATTGGTCAATGGATTAACTGAAGGAACTGTCATCAGAATTCCAACTACCAACACCACTCCTACCCCAGTTGCAAGTGCAACTAACACCGTGGCATCAGCCCCGAAACCTGTTTCAGAACCAGCCGTGGTGAAACAACCAACTTATATCATCCATAAAGTCCAACCAAAAGAAACGCTATATGCCATCTGCAAGCGTTATGAGGTCAGCATAAATGATGTACTTTTATTGAACCCTAATGCTGCCAATCTTACTGCTGGAACAGACTTAAAAATACCGAACTCCACAAGCAACACAGTACAGGTGGTCAAAAAAGTAGAGGTAGACACTCAAAAAATAAAGCTTTCTCCAACTCCAGCAGTTACGCCACCCAAGGAGAAAAAGAAAATTATCAGACTAGGTTTCTTGCTCCCATTTATGCTCAATCAAGAGAAAAAAGACATTGGAACAGAGCGCTTTGTAGACTTTTATTCGGGTGCTTTGATGGCAATAAATGAAGCAAAACAGCGCGGAATATCCATTGAAGTGTATGTCTATGATACTGAAAAAACAGAAGATAAAGTCATTGAGATTCTAAAAAATAGCGAATTAAAAAAACTAGATTTATTGATAGGTCCAGCTTTCAGTAGCCAGATCCCATTGGTTGGGAAATTTGCTAAAGAACACAAAGTGAATACCTTGATTCCATTTTCATCCAAAGTGCCTGAAATCAATACCAATCCCTACCTGTTTCAATTTAATCCAGGTGCCGATGTGGATATGATAGTGAATCAATCAAAAAACATGCATGTGATTTTTGCACAAGTGCCTGGTGTAAATGAAACCGATGCAGGTAAAGTATGGGCGGAGGAACTTCAAAAAGCACTAACAAAAAACAATAAAACTTACTCAACTATTGAGTTATCGGCCTCAGATTATGCCAACTATGGTACAGTGCTGAAAAAGGGTGAAAAAAATCTGATCATTTTCAACACAGATAAATATTCAAGCATTACAGGTTTCTTGTCGCCATTGCGTTTACGAGCAAGTGAATATGACATAGTGTTCTATGAGCATTACGCTTGGAGGAATCAAGACATTAAAATGCCTCACACCATGTTTATTTCTCCGTTTATTTCAAAACTGGATGCAGATGCTGTTGAAAAATTCAATGCACAATTCAAGGAGTTATTCAACCATGAAGTACACAAAAGTTCACCTCGATACGATTTATTGGGGTATGATTTATCCAACTATTTCATCCTTCTTTTAAATAAGTATGACACTAAATTTTCGGATGAAATATCCAATTTCAAGGAGGCTGCTGGCATTCAGTCCCAACTGCATTTTGAACGCATCAATTCTACTGGTGGATTTGTAAACGATCAACTTTATTTAGGAGAAGAAAAACTTCAATAGTCCATCTATGACCATTTTACATATTGAAACTTCTACCACTGTATGCTCTGTTAGCCTTAGTAATGATGGTTGTTGTATCTTTTCAACGGCCAATTACGATGGCATGAACCATGCTTCTCTTTTGAGCGGATTCATTGCACAGGCTTTAGATGTCAGCACCCAACAATCGCTTGTTCTGGATGCTATATCTGTTAGTTCGGGACCTGGATCTTATACCGGACTTCGCATTGGCGTATCTACAGCAAAGGGTCTTTGTTACGGTTTGGAGATTCCATTGATAGCATTAAGCACATTGGAAATTATGACAGTACAAGCTGCGAAAATGACAGGTGCAACAAATGCACTATTTTGCCCAATGATAGATGCCAGACGCATGGAAGTTTATACAGCGTTATACGACCTACACTTGCAGGAACTAGCACCAGTGAGCGCAACCATTATTGATGAACAATCATTCTTAGGGACACTTGGTAATCAGGAGATTATTTTCTTCGGAAATGGAGCTCAGAAGTGTAGAGAGACTATCTCTCACCCTAATGCAAAGTTTATGGATGAAGTGTTTCCTTTGGCATCCAATATGATAGATTTGGCTGAAAAGGCTTATAAAAACAAGCAGTTTGTGGATGTGGCATATTTTGAACCCTTTTACTTGAAAGAGTTTTATACCACCGCAAAAAAATAGGGGCAACCGCTGGTTGTGTCACTAGCAATAAAGTAAAATAAAGCGAAACGTTAAATTCAACAAAATAAGTAGCATGGAAAAATTTATACAAGTTAATAATAATAAACCCCATTTAGTGCATGCCAACCTGTTGATGCAAAGCGGTGAGCCTAAGCGGGCACAGGAAATGTACAAGCAATTAATTAACAGTGACCCACTCAATGCGTCGAGTACATTGTTAAACACTTATGGTCGATCATATTTTTTTCTTGGAGATGTTGACACTGCAATTCAATATTATTTGAAAGCCAATCAAGTTAACTCAAAGGTAGTCAGCAATTGGGCCAATTTAGCTGTGGCCTACACTGCTAAGGGCGAAACAGAAAAAGCAGCTTTAGCGGTTGCTGAGGTTAAGAAGTGGAATCCCAATGCCAATTTATCGAACATTGCTTTCGTGTTTAAACCAATGTCAGCCAGTCCACAGTCTTACAAAGACTGGTACGAAAAGAAGTACCTTCCCTTGTATCTTAAAGCTGGACTACCTGAGTAAGTGATTCCAAAATGACAGACACAACGCCACGCCGAAAACTTGCCGCTATCCTTGCGGCTGACGTCGTGGGCTTTAGTTTGAAGATGGGAGAGAACGAGGACCGCACACTCAAAAATCTCAAGGCGTGCAGGTCAATCACCGACGAATCTATTACAACTCATCACGGCAGAATATTCACCACAGCAGGTGATTCTGTGATTGCTGAGTTTGCTTCTCCTGTTGACGCCATTGTTGCGGCTGTCGAGTTCCAAAAAAGCATCATGGCTCGCAATGCTGCTTGCGCAGAAGAAGACCAGATGCAGTTTAGGGTGGGGCTGAACTTGGGTGATGTGATTGTTGAAGGTGACAACCTCTATGGTGATGGCGTCAATGTAGCTGCTCGAATTGAATCAAGTGCAGAAGCTGGCGGTATTCATATGTCAGCCAAGTTCTATGAAGAGGTGCGACGCAAGTTAGACCTGAGCTTTGAGAGCCTTGGCGATCAGCAGTTGAAAAACATTTCTGAACCCATCTCCACTTACAGAGTGAACCTAGGAGCTGAAGGTACAGAGGTAGCAAAGTCCCAATCCAGTAAAGCAAGCGCCAGCGCCAAGAAAGAGCCAAGTTTATTGGCAAAGCTATTTGGGACACCGCTGAAGAAAGGAATCAGTGCATCTGTTGCAGTTGTAGTTCTTGGCTTGGGCGGGTACTGGGGAGTACAGCAAGGTGGCAAGCCAAGTGTTAACCCACTATCGATTGCTGTACTTCCTTTTACCAACCTCACAGGGGATCCATCGCAAGCTTATGTTGCCGATGGTATTACCGCCAAAGTAACGACCGATTTATCTCGCATCAGGGATGCGTTTGTGATAGATGCAGGCATCGCAATGAAATACAAGGACAAGGCAGGAGGCATTCAAGTAATTGCCAGTGAATTGGGTGTTCGATTTGTACTTCAAGGTGATGTGCAAAAAAA
>CAIUKZ010000216.1 GCA_903899865.1 uncultured Bacteroidales bacterium
AACCTTAAACAAGCGAGTAGAGTCCATTTCATTGGGAGCACGAAACAGGTTGGGGATCAAATCTTCTATGCGCTTATTTTCAGTTTCGCACACCAAGGTAAGGTCGGAATACTTACCTTTAAACACTGACCGAATGGCATCATAAATGTGCTTCACATTCTCTGCACGAAAGGGAATCTGTGCCAGTTTATCATTGACTACAACTACCACTTTGTCTGATTTCGGAGTAATGCTAATGACATTAATCTTACCCAGATAAGTGTACGAATTGGCAATAGAAGTGATAGAGTCGGCAATCTGACCTTCTAAACTCCTTTCACCAAAAGCCAATGTGGACACACTCCATAACAGCAATGTAACCAACCACAACCTATGTACACTCCTCCTCATGTTCAAATACTACTCGTTTTTTTGTTTTTCTGTAGTAGAAAGCATTCCACATGCCGCAAAAATATCTTCACCTCTTGATTTTCGGATGGTACATGTCACACCATTACTAGTCAAATAATCTCTAAAAAACACCATTTTATCTTCATTGGAGCAAACCAACTCAGCACCTGGAATAGTATGAAAGCGTATCAGATTGACCCTACATTCAATGCCTCTAAGTATTTTGACAAGTTCTACTGCGTGACGCATCGAGTCATTGACACCTTCGAAAAGTATGTATTCAAACGACACCCTACGCTGTTTGCTAAAATCATGTTTGCGTATTTCCTCCAACACTTTTGTGATGGAAAAAGCCTCTTCTATTGGCATGAGCTTAACCCTATCATCTGGAAACGGAGAATGAAGACTGATGGCAAGGTGACAATTTGATTTTTCGAGAAACACCTTCATGCCAGGAATCAAACCACTGGTGGAAACGGTTATTCGACGTGGACTCCAAGCAAATCCATATTCGGTAGTGAGAATGTCCAAGGTGCGCAACACTGGCAATGTATTATCAAACGGCTCTCCCATCCCCATAAATACGATGTTAGTGAGTTGCTCAGACTCTGGTATTGAAATGATTTGATTGAGAATCTCCGCACTTGTCAGATTGGCCGAAAAGCCTTGCTTACCCGTCATACAAAACTTGCAAGCCATCTTACATCCTACTTGCGAAGACACGCACAGTGTTGCTCTATCCTCCTCTGGAATATAAACAGCTTCGACTAAGTGACCAGCTTCAGTTTTGAAAAGATATTTTTTTGTGCCATCTTCAGAGGCAACAGTTTGTACGGGTTCAGATCTTCCAACCTGATAAGATTCAGACAATAGGGCTCTGTTCTTAGCAGAGATATTGGTCATTTGATCCATGCTGAATGCTCGTTTTTTATAGAGCCATTCGGTTATTTGCTTGGCAGTAAATGCGGGCATACCAAGCTCTAGCATCAGTGGCTTGAGTTCGTCTACGGTTTTACCTAATAGAGATATTTTTGACATAGGATGTTTTACATTTATTCCGACCCATAAATGGACCGGCAATTGAACTTTACATTTGTTGCAAAGTTACACAAACTTAACCATAAAAGAAAGACGGAATGAAATAACTCATTCCGTCTTCTAATGTACTTAAATTTTGTGCGTCAAAAATTTAGAATAAATTGATGCGATTATCTTCAATCTCAGCTTTATCCTTCAAGTCTTGAATAATCATGTAGGGCAGCGAATAGCTCATTCGGCTATTCAATTGCAACAATTCCATTTTTGCATTCATGGGTTGAGGGTTGGCTACCTTATTAGCAGTACGCACTACATACACTCCAGCCATTCCTTTGATAGGAGCCGACATTTTGTTCAGGTCCAACACGGATGTTTCGCCAATGACAGCAGGTTCCATACCAGCAGGGCCAAACTGGAACGAGGCAAAATTAACAGCTGGAGCTACTTTGACATCGGTATGAAGAGCAGCTGCCAGGGCTTCCAAAGTGGATTGTTTTTGCAACTGTGCAGTTACATTGCTGATAATATTTTCAGCTTTCTTATCTTTCAAGATTTCAGCTTTGATGGCATCTTTCACTTTATCAAGAGAGCGATAGCCTTTCCCGTTTACCTCGGTAGTGAGTGCTACTACAAATTGCTCTCCGCATTCAAACACGTCCGACACATCATTCTTTGCGCTTTTGAAGCCCCAACGTACTAGCTGACGAGATTGTTGTAATCCTGGAATTTCTGGATTCGATTTTAAAATCTCATTTACAGGTCTAATTACATAGCCTTTTTCTTTGGCACGTTTTTGGAACTCATCGGCAGAATTATTGGCTGCAAATGTTTTTGCATCGTTATAAATCCGGCTATTAGACTTTGGACTTGCTACCACCTTACGTTCTAAGATAGCCAATTTAACTTTCGGTCTTGGAGCCGTTTTTTCTTGCACTTGTATGATTTGAATTCCTTGAGCATTTTTCAATGTAAATAATTCACCAGCAGCTTTATCAAAAGCTACATTGATGGATTTGTCCATCCCTGGCATGCCTTCTACTATCCATCCAAGCTCTCCGCCTAATTCTGCCGATTCTTTAACAGCTGAGAATTTCTTTGCCAATTCACCAAAATTAGCTCCAGCTTTGATGGCTCCCATGATGCTATCTGCTTTTGCAGCGTCTTTTTCCAATAAGAAAATGTGACGAATTTTCACAGAGTCACTCTGACTGATGCCCGACTGCATGATGCGAGCCATGGTGTAGGTATTGTTTACAAACACTGGTCCATAGATATCGCCAGTGGCACCACCGAAAGCAAAACCTTTCAATTGTGCAGGAACAGTGTTTGGAGTATATTTACGTCCATCATACATCACATCCGAGTTCGAATTGACTAAGCCTACCACATCATCAGTAGTTCTGAATTCACCACTTAACTTATCCATCCATTCTTTGGCTGCATCAAAATCTTCTTTCAGTGGTTTTACATCAAACACTACGATGTTCATCGAACAATTTTCATCTTGTTTGTATTGTTCTTTTTGTTTGTTGTAGCGTTGTTCTATTTCGGCATCGGTAACTTTCACTGCTGCATCAGGCACCGTAAAATAAGGAACCATAACGAATGATGCATCCACAGTAAACTTACGTGATTCGTAACTCATTTTTGCATCCAAGTTGTTGGCCGTGGCAGATTTACTGATAAGTGCAGCATATTTTTCTTGTAGAAGACTATTTTTTACTGTTTTCTCCCAAAATGCCCAATAGCTTTTGAGGCTAGCTATCTGCTGTCTCATCTCTTCGCTTGTGGGAGTTTGATCAAGGCTTTTTAGAAATTTCACCAATATCTCGCGACTAAACTGACCATTCTTGCCAGCAAACCCACGACGCTGAGCAATAAGTGGATGTGTGTTTTTTCCAATGCATCTCTCTGATAGTTCGTCTGTGCTTACAGCCAAACCAAGTTTTTTGGCTTCATTGTTCAGAATTTTTTCATTCACAATCATTTCCCACACTTGATTTCTCAGTTCGGAAGTCATTTGCTCATTTAATTCTGCTTTGCCAGTTTCAATTTTATAGACTTCTGTCATTTGCTCCACAGCTTCATTGAAATCTTTGATATCAATTTCTTCTCCACTAATTTTAGCAACTACGCTTTGCGATTTATTGAAATAAGACGAACCCGAATGAAGAAAATCACCTATCACAAAGGCCAAGAGTGCAATACCAATTGCCCCAATCAACAAAACACCTTTGCTTCTAATTCTTTCTAATACTGCCATTTTACGAGATTTTTGTTATTTTTTTACTAAGTTTTTTATCTATAATTTTCAGGGCACGAATATACAAAAAAATGTTGATTCACACACCACCGTTTATTTATCAATGGAAAGCTTTATTAATTCGATACGATTGTTGGTCACACCCATGCATTTAAGTGTAAATCCCTCAACACGGATTACTTCATTGAGTTTGGGGAAATGCTGATGATGGTGTAATATAAAACCGGCGATGGTCTCATAGGCATCAGACTCAGGTATTGCTAAATCAAATT
>CAIUKZ010000217.1 GCA_903899865.1 uncultured Bacteroidales bacterium
CCATTATTCCCATTGAATGTCCAGGTGCTGTCAAGTTGTTGTGCTGTAATGTTTGAAATAGCTAAAAAGCTTACTAGAATAAATAATAGTTGTCTCATAATAAGTTTATTTAAATTGAATATAAATTGTTGATGCAAAGTAACAGCATTGAAACACACACTCAAATACCGACAAATGGGTATATTTATGAATATTTAAGATTATGTAGTTAGCACATTCAACATCAACAATAAGATTGTCTGGATAGTTAAAAACAAGTATTCTGGTCTAAAACAAATCAAATTGTCGTATATTTGCATTAAAATTAACAAGTATGAAAATAAAGTCGGCATTATTAAGCAGTTTGATAGTTGTGTTTTTGTTAAGTTGCACTAAAAAGGAGTGCAATAATGAAAATCAAACAGTGATGGATAAATTGATGCAAGGGAACGAAAACTATCAAAACTTCAAACCCTCACATCCTGACCAAGGAAGGAAACGGCTCAAAGAGGTGGCTCAAGCTCAACATCCAATGGCTGTAGTCGTAACCTGTTCAGATTCACGTGTATCACCTGAATTGATATTTGACCAAGGCATTGGTGATTTATTCGTCATTCGTACAGCAGGTCACGCTGTGAACGAATATGAGTTAGCCAGTATCGAATATGCCGTAGAACACCTAGAGGTCAAAGATGTCATTGTATTAGGACATGAAAGTTGTGGTGCCATTAAGACCTTCTTAGAGCACCCTAGAGATTCATTACCAAAACATTTGAATCATTTGGTGGATTATTTTAGACACGAGCAAGAAGAACAACTTCCGTTGCAACACCATTCCTTAGAAGAGGCCATCGTAGCCAATATTAAGCATACAGTGAAAATTATTCAAGATGATTTTGAACCTAAGCAAGTGTGTGTTCATGGTATGTATTACAACTTAGAGTCTGGAAAAGTTACTAATGTTAACTAAAGAAATGGTGAAAATTAAGTTGCACTATAAATGATTTGTAACCGCCTAAGCATATTCACAACACATAATATATTTATAAAGCATCATAATAAATGGTGCTTTTTTTTGTTATAACTTGCACATTAAAAATAAATATGTAAATTTGCATAGAATTTCAATTCAAAAGAAGCAATCCTGCTCCTTTCAATAATCATTTATAGATCAATCAACGTTTTGTTTCCTAATAAGTTAGGTCATTCTCTCCAAACAAACGTTCATCCACAATTTTTATGAGTAACTACACCATTTTGCAACTGAGTGCGAAAGAACTTCCTGAATTAAAGGAAATCGCTAATGAATTAGGGATTAAAGTAACAAGCAGTTCAAAAAAAGAAAGTCTCGTTTATGAGATACTTGACCAACAAGCTGTTGTATCAGCACAACGAAAAAAAATTACCAACGAGGCTCAAGAGTTGGACAGAAAGAAAAGATTAAGAGTGCCTGTCAAAAAATCTCATGATGCAAAGCCTCAAGATAATGTGACTTCTCCATCTGATCAAGCCACTGATGCAGAGCAAGCTACATTGCCTGTAAAAGAAACTAACAACGAGTCTGTAGCTCAAGCCCCAAAACCCACCAACAAGCAAAAATCGAAGAAACCTTTGAAGCCTTTGATTAAACCATCACAAATGAAAATTGATGTTGATGCACAAGCAGACAACAAAGAAATACTTCAAGAAGAAGGTTCAATATCCAATTTCGAAGTGCATGAGGATGCAATTTCGCCAATTTTTGAAGAATCACATGTAGAGGCAGTAGCTGTCACCGATGTCTTACCCCAGGATGAGGTACTCGAACAACGTGAAGCCAAAACAATAGTGGTTCAAAACAAACAAATTGTGAACTCCAAATTTTCCCCTCGAAACGACAAACCTGCCGAAAAACAATTTGACTTTGATGGAATACTTGAAGGCACCGGTACGTTGGAAATGATGGCTGATGGCTACGGATTTCTTCGTTCGGCCGACTATAATTACCTGGCATCTCCAGATGATATTTATGTGTCACAATCTCAAATAAAACTGTTTGGTCTAAAAACTGGTGACACTGTTACAGGTTCAATTCGTCCACCCAAAGAAGGTGAAAAATACTTCCCACTCATCAAAGTTGGTAAAATCAATGGACGTACTCCAGAGTATGTGAGAGATCGTGTTCCTTTTGAGCACCTCACTCCTCTTTTCCCTGATACAAAATTCAATCTTTGTACTGGAAAAAATGACTCACTATCAGTGCGCATGGTGGATATGTTTTCCCCAATTGGTAAAGGACAACGTGGATTAATCGTAGCTCAACCTAAAACTGGTAAAACCGTATTACTAAAGGATATAGCCAATGCAATAGCGGCCAATCACCCAGAAGTTTACATGATTGTATTGCTGATAGATGAGCGTCCTGAAGAGGTGACAGATATGGCACGTAGTGTACGCGCAGAGGTGGTTTCTTCTACGTTTGACGAACCAGCAGAACGCCACGTAAAAGTAGCTAGCATGGTTCACGAGAAAGCAAAGCGTATGGTGGAATGTGGACAGGATGTAGTTATTCTATTGGATTCTATCACTCGTCTAGCACGTGCTTACAATACAGTTTCGCCTGCATCAGGAAAAATACTTTCGGGTGGTGTGGATGCCAACGCATTGCATAAACCAAAACGCTTCTTCGGGGCAGCGCGTAACATCGAAAACGGTGGTAGCTTGACCATCATTGCTACTGCACTGACAGAAACAGGTTCTAAAATGGATGAAGTAATCTTTGAAGAATTCAAGGGGACTGGCAATATGGAATTACAATTGGACAGAAAATTATCCAACAAACGTATCTTCCCAGCGGTTGACATCATGGCATCAAGCACGCGTCGTGATGATTTGCTACTTGATTCGGACACGCTCAATCGTATGTGGATTCTTCGCCGTCATCTTGCCGATATGAATTCGATGGAAGCAATGGAATTCCTAAAAGACAGAATAGAGCGCACTGAGGATAATGATGAGTTTTGGGTATCAATGAATGGATAAAAAATAATAACTAATCAAATAATAATTTAAACATGAAACTATTAGAAGGAAAAGTAGCTATCGTTACAGGAGCTGCCCGTGGTATTGGCAA
>CAIUKZ010000218.1 GCA_903899865.1 uncultured Bacteroidales bacterium
CCCCTTTTATCTAAATATTTAATTTATCCAATGGATTAGTAATTTGGTCAAATCTTTTGGTTGTGATATCGGTATTATTTAGCAAAGATAAACAAAAGTTTTTAGTCAAAATACATAAAAAAAGGAGCGACTGAAAACTTAATTTTCAGTCGCTCGGAAGTATGTTGGTGGAGATTACCAAACTCAATCCGGTCACCTCGTAGGGAATAAAAACTAGAGTGTCAAATTGGTTTATCGCACTATTGGTTTGCGTTTGATGGCAACGGTTCGTGCTATTTACCTAAGGTTTCGATTGAAAGGGGGGTGACAATTAGTCCCCACCCTTCTGAGAGTTGCGAATCCCGCTTTCTCATCTTTTTAATATAATCTATTGGATTTGGAGTGTCGGTCAATACCTGAACTACATCTGCTATAACAAAGTAGCATTTTTCTTAACGCTCGTTGAATCAAGTACCTGCAAACGGGAATGTAGTTCAACCAAGGCTTCCATACTGGGTCGTTCCGACCGCAGGAAGCCTAAGTATTAGCTGCTGGCAGTTTGTTTTTTATATATTCAAAAGTTCAATAATTTCAGCTACAAATTTTTGGGATAGAGGAAGTAAGCGGGTAGCGGTTTCTTGGTCGTAATCAAAGAAATCGTTGTAATCGCCTTTTTGTCTTTTTTCAAATAAATCGGCGTAGTGCTTTGCCAGTTCTTTGTCAAATTTACCCGTTTTTACAAATAATTGCCCAAATTGTTGGCGTATGCCCGAATGGCTGGAAGATTCCACACCATGCTTAACCAATAAAGCACTTACAGCATAAAAACAAGCATAGTACATTCGATTAATGGCTGTGTTCCAAAATTGGTTGTCAATATGTTTTTCTACCTCATGTAGTGTTTGGGTAGCCCGTTCTATACGGTATTGAGAGTATTCGTTTGGAGAGTATGTCATAATAATAATCCTTCACGCATTACATTGTGGAAGAATGGGGTAACGCTAAACTTGTAGTTCCATTCTTTTTCTGAATATACCATGGGGCTGATTACCTGCCCGGATTCAAATTCCAAATCATATAAAGTGGAGGTGATTTCTTGCTCCATTTCGGGGGTTATTATTTCTTTATTGAGCAAAATAAGAATGTCCCAATCGGATTCTTTTCGAGCCGTACCACGTACTCGTGAACCATATAAGTAGATTTTAGCAGAAGCATCTTTTTCTGTTACTAATCTTTTTATTTCAACTAATATTTTATTTAGGCGTTTCATTATTTAGCATTTTAGAAAATATTACTACAAAGATAGAATGTTTTTATTAATTAACGAAGAAACATGTTTTTTCTTATTATGAGTATTTTTAAGGCTGTAAGTATCGGTTCTATTGCTTCAGCTAACGGTTGCCGCTATGGCATTGTGTAACATCAGCCGTGAGGATGATGTTCGCTCGATGTGACACCGAAAGTGTCAGCCGCTAACACAAATTGCAAAACAAACGGCCCGAAGGCTGTGGCGCAGTACGATAGCCGTTGTTGAACTAAATCCCCTCGGAGAATGACTTTAAATAGTACCGTTCTGCAAATACTTTACATTTATTTTTTGTTTATATCACAACTGTTATTCAAGATTTATTTAAACTATCCAATGGACTTGATCCCTTTATGTTTGATAAAAACCTTTGGTGTTGGAATCAATGCTACCACAAATATACAAAAGTTTTTGAAGTAGCACGATGAAAAAAAGAGCGACCGAAAAAATTAAATTTTCAGTCGCTCGGAAGTATGTCGGTGGAGATTACCAAACTCAGGCCGGTCACCTCCACACTGCCAGTGTTGCTCTCTGTCTACTCGTCAACTCGTTTACTCGTTTACTCGTCAACTCGTCAACTCGTCAACTCGTCAACTCGAAAAAATCAGTACATCATCCCAAACATCCACAGCGGAATTTTGTTACCAAATCCACTTTCCACACCATCCACCGCAAGGTAACTATCGGGAAGGTCTTTCATTTGAGTGAATCCTTTATTTCTACCACCAATTTCGAAGTTGTACTTTGAATCAATGACAAAATCAGCCGTTTTTGAACTCGTGACGGCATGGTTCACTTTGAGCTGGTTGGCAAAAAATGTTTCTCGCACATTACCCTCATTGGCCACAGAGGTACTCAAAGCATACAGCAGATTGGGGTTGTCAAGATAGATCTTATCCGGCTTGGTGAGAACACTCATTCCGCTGGCCTCTTTCCCCATTGCAAAAAGCAACCTAGCTTGATGCAACAAATGAATATAGCTAAGAAGTGAATTGCGAGATATTCCTAGCTCAGCGCTCAGCTTACTCACATTGGGAGTATAAGGCACCAACGAAGAAATGATACCCAGCAATTTTTTAATCTTAATACCCGAGCTATGCTCTATGTTGGAACATGAAGGCAAATCAGAATCAATAACTGCATTCACAATACCTCCCAAACGTTGAGGATAGGACTTCAGGTTCTCTTTAAAAATTGGGTAATACCCACATTCCAGATAGGCTGCAAACAATGGAAGAATCTTCAGACCTGATGTAATCTCTGATGCCAACGCAAAATGATTGGTAAGAATTTCTTCCAATGACAGTTTCTTGAAGTTAAGCCCTGTTTGTAGCACCAGATACTCACGAAACGACAATCCATAAAGCGAGTAATGTATCGCCCTACGGCTCAAGTCTGCACCCGATCGATAGATTTCGAGCATGGACGAACCTGTAAATACAATTTTCATGTTCGGATAACTATCATAGGCATTTTTAACCTCTATCGCCCAGTTGGGGTAGCGATGCACTTCGTCAAGAAACAACACCTCACCACCCATGACATAAAACCGCTCCACAAGCTCCGAAAGCGTATGAGTACTAAACCAGATATTATCCATACTCACATATAATGCTTTCGACTTATCTGGCATTTGTAGTTTGATGTATTGCAGCATTATGGTTGTTTTGCCAGTACCACGCGCCCCACTAATAGCTATCAATCGATTAGTCCAATCTATTTCATCATATAGATAACGTGTATGCTTTAAACTCATGGAGTCTAATAGCCTTTTATTTAATCGAATAAGTGTTTCCATGGTTTACATTTATGAGCTACAAAGATACAATATTGTATATTACAAACAACATTTTTAGTCAATTATTTTGCTTCAAATAAAACATTTTTCATAAATTAATGTATTTTATAAATAACATTTTAAGCCTATATATGTATTTTATAGAAAACAATATATATATATTATTGTATTTTTCAAACAACACTTTTAAGCTAATAATGTATTTTTAAAAATACAAATACAGAATTCAACATCAGAAATTATCACCCCATGGGTCATAATTTTGAATTGATAATTTTTTTGTCAGCTAAATAAATGGTAATTTTACAGGCTATATACAGCTCACAAGAGCCGCCAAGCATGACATGTAAATGGTTCCAAAGAATTACAGTTGGATTTCCAAAGGCAAACTTGCAAACAATCAAACTTCTAGCTTGCTGCGAAATCAGTGTAACCACTCATGTAATTAACAGCAAACCAGCATTCAATACAAAACCGAAAGACACCATTTGTCTGTATATGAATTGTGATTATTGTAGCCGAATTGACTGTTGCCATCGGTGAAAATTGGATAGGTAAATTGAGTAATAAAGAATTAAGAGAAATATTTCGATAAAAAATAATGCATAAACAGATCCTCATCTTCCTATTTTCAATTCTGATATCATTCCCTACTTGGGCAAGTACATCCGATACTACTTACACCGTTTATGACGATGGAGAATATACTACCACAAGTATTAAACGTATTAAAGCATCGAATGCTGCAGCTATAAACACTGTACAGGAATTAGTTCGTGAATTTGAGACAACACCGGGTAAACTGTTTGATTGGGCACTAAAGGACCTCGGATTTCAAGGACAAAAAGACAATGAATTGGTGATAGCACTCAAATCATCGACTTTTGACAAGAAAACAGGAATTACTCACGGACTGATAGATGTGATAGTACCTGGCATAAAGACATTCAAAAATGTCAAAATAGACGCCATTGTCAATGCCAAAACCTCCGCAACAGGAGTCACCAAAGCCATAGCCGACGTACTATATTCTGATATGCTATTAAAAAAAGCTTATGGGCAAATATTCGTAGTGCCTCACCGTGGAAATGAAGTGGTGATAACCTCTATTCTTAAAACCAAGTTTGGATGGTTTTTCAACATTTTCATTACCCAAAAACGATACAAAAGCATCGTGGAATGGAGAGTGAAAAAGTTTACCGAAAATATGTGTGACACCACGATTAAAAGCGACAAAACAAAAACGAAACAATAAAAAAAATCAATTTCGATTTCAAACTATTGAACACAACAATATTTTCTAATTAATAATCGTGAGCAATTGTCACGAAGCAAATACCAAGAATGGCTGAAAAAACATTACTAGAGAAACTCGAAGGACTTCAACATAAATTCGAAGAGATTTCAACCCTGATTACTGACCCATCGGTCATAACGGATCAAAAACGATTTGTAAAACTCAACAAAGAATACCATGACCTAGAACTCATCCTCAATGCAAAAAAGGAGTATGAGCTAGCATTGGCACACCTAGCAGAGGCGAAAGAAATTCTTGACACTGAGAATGATGCTGAGATGCGCGAAATGGCAAAACTGGAATTGGACGAAATAGAGCCGAAGATTCCGGAGATGGAGGAAAACATCAAATTACTCTTAATTCCAGCCGACCCAGAAGACAATAAAAATGCGATAGTAGAAATCAGAGGTGGAACAGGGGGTGACGAGGCTGCTATTTTTGCAGGTGATTTATTTAAAATGTACACCAAATACTGCGAAGCCAAAGGCTGGCGTGTAGAAATAACCAATGTAAGCGAAGGAACATCGGGTGGCTACAAAGAAGCTATCTTTACTGTGTCAGGCGAAAATGTGTATGGCACATTAAAGTATGAGTCTGGTGTGCATCGCGTACAGCGCGTTCCACAAACAGAAACACAAGGACGTGTGCACACTTCTGCCGCTACTGTGGCAGTACTTCCAGAAGCCGATGCTTTTGATTATGAACTCAAAGAATCTGACGTGCGCGTGGATACTTTCTGCTCCTCTGGCGCAGGAGGTCAATCCGTAAACACCACTTACTCAGCCATCCGATTGGTGCACATCCCTACTGGCACTACCGTGCAATGTCAGGACGAAAAATCTCAACACAAGAACAAAGCCAAAGCGATGAACGAATTACGTTCACGCCTTTATGCCATAGAGCATCAAAAATACTTAGACGAAATTGGCTCCAAACGTAAAACGATGGTATCGACTGGTGACCGTTCTGCCAAAATCCGAACATACAACTACCCACAAGGTCGGATCACCGATCACCGAATCAATTTCACCATCTACAATCTATCCGCATTTATGAATGGTGACATTCAAGGAGTGATAGACCAACTCATAGTGGCCGAAAATGCTGAACGTCTAAAAGAAAGTGAATTATAATAAAAAACCCCAACCTGAAGGGAACAATAAAAACGAACCTATAAAACTGAGCTCACAATCATGACTAAATTTGAACTATTTGAAAACATTCGACGTAAAAAATCTTTTCTTTGTGTAGGACTGGATACCGATGTAACCAAAATCCCTGAACATCTCTTTGAATTGTCTGATGATGCAATTTTTGAATTTAACAAAGCCATAATTGATGCCACTGCTGACTTATGCGTAGCTTATAAGCCCAATTTAGCATTTTATGAAAGTATAGGAATAGAAGGATGGGACATCCTTGAACGGACTGTGGAATACATTCGCGCAAACTACCCCGATCAATTTATCATAGCTGACGCCAAACGAGGCGATATTGGCAATACATCGGCCATGTATGCAACTACATTTTTTTCAAATATGGACGTGGATTCGTTAACCATAGCGCCATACATGGGTGAAGATTCGGTGACTCCATTCCTCACGTACCCTGACAAATGGGTTACTTTACTTGCGTTAACATCCAATAAAGGAGCTTTTGATTTTCAATTTATCAAAGATGCAGAAACAGGTGAGCGACTATTTGAAAAGGTATTAAAAAAATCACTTGAATGGGGCACTGACGAAAACATGATGTATGTAGTTGGAGCCACTAAGGCAGAAATGCTAACTGACATTCGTGCCATTGTACCATCACATTTCTTATTGGTACCAGGTGTGGGCGCTCAAGGAGGCAGCCTCCAAGAAGTGGCAAAATACGGACTTAATGACACTTGTGGACTGCTTGTTAACTCATCCCGCCAAATCATCTATGCCTCTAGTGATGAACACTTTGCCACTGCGGCAAGAGAAGAGGCAAAAAAAGTTCAAGAGGAAATGGCAGAAATTCTTGCGAACAGAGATTTGTTGTAGGAATTTGACTATATTTGGGACTGAAAATTTACTGGTTTTAGAAAATTATACCGTTTGCACAAACAATATAGTCCAATTCGACTTCGTCTCATTGATACTATTTGTTTGAAGCAACGGCATTAACAACAGTAGACATAAAAATGACTTTGGGTCATTTTATATGTACAGTTGGGATTATTTCTAAAACCAGTATGACTATTAATCTCAACTATATAATCGAACGCATGCAAAAGTCATTTCTTGTTTTGTTTTCTTTGATTACTATTTATGTTACCTTTGGTCAAAATGTAAATTTCAAACTCCTCAATAAATCGGAAATTTACGGCAAAGATCTAGTAAATAATTCCCCAATAATTGCCAACGAGTATTCATTCCCGATGCCCATCTATGGGTTTCATATTGATTCGCTATCAAGAGCGATTTCATTACAACTACGACTCACCAGTGGTGACAAAAAAACCTTCACCTCTGGAGGTGAACTCGTCTATATAGACCTCAACACTGATGAAATCACCTGGCGAAAGCGCATCAATTATCAAAAATCAAGAGTTCAACACTTAAGCGGCATTCTCACTCAAACCTCCAATAGGGAGTGCTATGCTCTGAATTTCAGAACAGGAGAAGAGCTTTGGAGAAACAACTACAACCTTTTTCTTTCAGCCCCAAAGAAAAAAATCGTGGTAGGATTTGAACGATATCCCGAAAACTCAAACAAACTATTCGGAATTAACATCACCAATGGCAAACCGATTTGGAAACGAGAAATCAACAGGGCAAGTGGTGCCATCAAGGTCGAGAAACTAAATGATTCGATACTTATCATCCTGTCCAATGGACTTCACACAGTCAATATCAAAAACGGGTTGGGATTTGACTATACCACTAAAACATCCGAACTTGACTATACCGCTTTCATTACCTCTAGAAGTACTGACGAATCTTCTGGTCCTGCATTCAGAGCATTGTATTACAACAAGCCACAGACTATCGGCAATTTACACTCCAATGTTTTAACTAACGAAGATGGAGAGCTTATATTTGCTTCGCGCGAGAAGGTCACTAGCATCAAAAAGAACGGAGCAGAATCATGGAGCATCAATCTTCCAAAAGACAAAGCTAGCAAATCCATCCTTTTTCAAAATGACTCAGTAGTGTTCATGATCAACACTGGACTCGCCGAGATGAACAACAAAGACATTATTTTTGGTAAACCATTTCTAGTGTCTATCAATAAAAGTACTGGAAAAATCATTAAGCAGATTTCATTCAAAGAAGAACTACCAATTAAAGACTTTAAAATAGCCCATGACACAATTACTATCATCAGTTTTAACAATATAGCGTTGTATTCTTCCAAAACTGGCGATCTAATTACGAACAAAAAATTCCTAAATCCTAAGGAAGATGAATTTACGGAATTCATCACCCGAGGCGTACTAACACACATCAACGACAGCACATATAGCCACCTGATAGATACTGACCCAACGCTTTACTTTGTACGGACTAAAAATGGAGTAACCTATGCCATCAATCACAAACTTGAGCTAGTCAACCAGATTGCCGAACATGATTTACAATATGCGTATAACAAAATGGGTAGTTATACCATCATCACTGAAGCAAACAAAACCCTAGTATTAGACAAATACTTAAGCAAAGTGGTAAGCCTCGATATTCCAAAAGTCACACAAATCATTGGCAAAAAATTCTATTGCTTTACGAATGATAGATATGTCAAAATTGACCTAAGTGAAGTTTTACTGGACAGGTAATGTCTGTTTGATCCATCCCCTCACTCATTAAACAATACTAATAAAAAAAACAAATGATCAAATCGATTTACATACTTCTAATAACGTGTTTATTAATCAGTTGTGAAAAGATTGACATTAAACTCATTAATTCCTCCCCAACTACCGATTTGGATGTCAATCACACCACCAAGAAAGCACAAATCATTGCTTATCTTAATAGAATGGGGCAAACCGACAGTGTGATTGTGGGTCAGAATATCGGGCATGCTGATGGCAGTTTGAATTATGGGCACTTCAACAATTTGGAGAAGGCGCCAGGTGTGCTAGCGGTTGATTTGGGATATGACGACTACAATCGGAATTATTCGGAGTTGATTACTTACATTGAAAATCATGTTTCAAAAAACGGAATAGTAAGTGTTAGTTTTCACATGCCCAATCCGTACAATAGAAAAGAAGTAAGAAATAAAGACAAGTTCAAATACAGCCTGTTATTTACCGAGGGAAACACCACCAATAAAAACTTAAAAGCGCTGCTCAACAACATAGGCAATTTTTTACAAACACTTAAAGACAAACACATTATCACAATAGTAAGATTGTACCCAGAAATGAACGGAGGATGGTTTTGGTGGGGCAATAACAAAAACTGGCCTACCCAGCAAGAGTTTAAAAGCCTGTGGAGCTATTCGCACAACTACCTGGTGGAAGAACGAAAGCTGGACAACTTACTGTTTGTCTATTGTGTCAACTATCAATATTCCACAGCTGTAAAACCTGTGGATTACTTCTACCCTGGCGATGAGTACGTGGACATTGTGGGGATGGATTATTATCAAAATGACTTAACCAACATCAATCAAAACAACAGCTTAACCACGCTTAGTGCGACAAACAAACCATTAGTAATGTGTGAAATAGGGCCTGCATCGAGCAATGGCACCTTTGACAACTTAACCTACTTAGGACTTTTGAATTACACAAAAATAGCCTACTTTGTAGCCTGGCACAGCTGGAAAAACGACAAATGGGCCATTGAAAGCAATCAGAATTCGAGCGAGTTATTGAATAACAGTAAAATTATAACTCGTGATAAAATCAAGCAATTGTAGCTATATCGATTGAAAACTACAATATCTTTAATACCTTTGTGATGTGAGAAGATTAATTGCCATATCATTTCTGTTTGTTTTTCTAACGGCTAACACCTCATTCGGTCAGCTGTTAGGATTGCCTACGTTTATTCATCATTACCTAGAGCATGTTGAAAATAAGAACAAAGCTTCTTTGACCGACTTTTTAAAATCGCACTACGTTTCGAAATTCAATCACCCTGACGACAAACACCACGACCACCAAAAGTTGCCATTCAAAACCACACACTGTCATTCCTCTCATATCATCACGATTGCACCCCAGCCATTTATTTTGGCTTTTCAAACTACTGTAGGTAATGCAACAATCATCTACAACCAACAAAACTATTCAAACTTCTACTTGAATAGTATTTGGCAGCCTCCCCGCTTTTGTTAATCATCTTTTTATCAGCTTAAAGCGTTAATGTTTTAGGTCTATTTGTATGTAGTGTTTTGCAAAAAAACATGCATACGTTGTTTTAATGATTAACTTACTACATTATGCTAAATAAAATTATTGAGTTCTCTATAAAGAACAAACTCATCATAGGTCTTATGGTGCTATCGCTTATTGGCTATGGTGCTTACGAAGTTACACAACTACCGATTGACGCTGTTCCAGACATCACCAACAATCAAGTGCAAGTCATCACAGTGGTACCAGCATTGGGTGCCTCGGATGTGGAACGTTTGATTACCGTCCCCTTAGAACAAGCCAACAGCAATGTACCCGGGCTAATGGAGCTACGCAGTTATTCTAGTTTTGGACTATCAGTCATCACCATTGTTTTTAACGATGATGTTGATGTATATTGGGCGAGGCAACAAATCAGTGAGCGACTGCAACAAGTACAAGACAAGCTCCCAAAAGGCTTTGGCACACCATTTTTAGCACCAGCCTGCACAGGTCTCGGTGAAATTTACCAATACGTAGTTCGTCCCGACAAAGGCTATGAAAACAAGTACACCCCAATGGATCTACGCACTATTCAGGACTGGATTGTACGCAAACAGCTATTGGGTGTTAAGGGCGTTGCAGATGTTAGCAGTTTTGGTGGCTTGCTGAAACAATACGAAATAGTGATTGAACCAGAGAAGCTATTGTCTAACAACATCACTATCAACGATGTATTTGTCGCCCTCGAAAAAAACAATCAAAACACAGGTGGTTCTTACATTGAAAAAGGGAAAACTGCTTTATTTATACGAAGCGAAGGACTAGTGGGCAATATCGAAGACATTAAAACCATTGTGGTAAAGAATCTTTCGAACGGCATACCACTTCTTATTCGTGATGTGGCCGAAGTTCGATATGGGAGTGCTATCCGCTATGGAGCATTAACCTACAACGGCGAACAACAAGTATCGGGAGCGGTAGTATTAATGTTGAAGGGTGCAAACAGTGATGAGGTTATAACCAATGTAAAAAAACGCATTGAGCACATAAAAAAATCATTGCCACAGGGAGTGGTAATTGAACCATTTATTGATCGTACCAAAATGGTAAATAACGCCATAAGTACTGTGACAAGAAACCTATTGGAAGGTGCCTTAATTGTTGTTCTTGTATTGGTGCTCTTCTTAGGTAATTTTCGTGCTGGATTATTGGTAGCTTCAGTTATCCCATTAGCCATGCTTTTTGCTATCATTCTAATGAATTTATTTGGAGTGAGTGGCAACCTTATGAGTTTGGGGGCATTGGATTTTGGGCTAATTGTTGACGGTGCTGTTATCATTGTGGAATCTGTGATGCACAGGCTTAGTCATAGTAAACATTTCAACTTGACAAACAGATTGTCGCAGTCTGACATGGACATGGAGGTAAACCATTCTTCATCCAGAATGATGAATAGTGCAGTATTTGGACAAATAATTATTCTGTGCGTTTATTTACCCATATTTACCCTTCAAGGCATTGAAGGAAAAATGTTTAAACCTATGGCTCAAACCGTAGCTTTTGCATTGGTAGGAGCTTTTGTGCTTTCTCTCACGTATATTCCCATGATGAGCACCCTTATTTTAAGTAAAAAAATATCCCACCAACCCACATTCTCAGACAGGATGATGAACCAACTAGAAAGGTTCTATCAGCGGTATATGTTAAAAATCCTACGCTATCAAAAAATGATACTTATATCCATAGTTGGTTTGTTTGTCGTTGCAGTAGGCGTGTTGACGCAGTTAGGTGGCGAATTTATTCCGTCATTGCCCGAAGGCGATTATGCAGTGGAACTTAGGCTATTGCCTGGTAGCAATCTCAATTCTTCAATCGAAGTTGCATCAAAAGCTTCAAAAATTTTACTCACTCAATTTCCAGAAATAGAACGGATAGTTACCAAAACAGGGAGCAGTGAGGTACCTACAGAACCACTACCACTACATGTGAGCGACATGATAGTGGTGTTGAAAAACAAATCGAAATGGGTGTCGGCAACATCTTACGAAGAGCTGGAACAAAAAATGACGAAGGCACTGGAGGCAATTCCTGGTGTGGCGTTTAGCTTTCAATACCCTGTAGCCATGCGATTTAACGAACTTATTTCGGGAGCAAGACAAGATGTTGTTTGCAAAATTTTTGGCGAAAACATTGACACCTTGGCTCATTATGCAAATAGGCTGGGGCAAATATGCAACACCGTACAAGGTAACAGTGGAATTTATGTGGAGTCAGTCACAGGACTTCCGCAAATTACTATCCAGTACAACAGAGACATCATTGCTCAATATGGACTAAATATCAGCGACATCAACCATGTGATAAACGCAGCTTTTGCTGGCGAAAGCAGTGGTCTGGTATATGAGGGTGAAAAGCGATTTGACTTGGTGGTGAGGCTCACTAGCGAAAAGCGAAAAAACCTTGCCGATGTACAGAACCTATTAATAGCAACTCCAAAAGGAACACAGATACCCTTGAGTGCTGTTGCCAATGTTCAAATCATTGAAGGACCTAGCCAGATTCAGCGGGAAAACTCTCAGCGGAGAATCATAGTTGGCTTCAATGTGCGAGGCAGAGATATCCAGAGCATGGTTCAAGAATTACAACAAAAGGTAGACCAGCAAATAGATCTGCCTGTGGGGTATTCCATCACTTACGGCGGAGCATTCGAAAACTTAAATGCTGCTAAGGCAAGATTATACATAGCTGTGCCATTATCCTTAGCACTGATATTATTATTGTTGTATTTTGCATTTGGGTCAATCAAACAAGGCTTACTCATTTATTCTGCCATTCCCCTTTCGGCAATAGGTGGTATATTTGCATTAGCCATTCGTGGAATACCGTTCAGCATAAGTGCCGGCGTTGGGTTCATTGCCCTATTTGGCGTAGCTGTACTTAATGGGATTGTACTTATAGCAGAGTTTAACAGATTAAAAGCCGAAGGTTACAAGGATCTAAAACGCATTGTGGTACAAGGCACTAAAATACGATTACGTCCTGTATTGATGACGGCGGTAGTAGCATCCCTAGGATTTCTGCCAATGGCCATAAGCACAGGTGAAGGTGCAGAAGTGCAACGTCCGTTGGCTACAGTTGTAATAGGAGGTTTGTTATTTGCCACCTTCTTAACCCTTTTTATACTACCCATATTGTACATTATGTTTCACAATAGAATCTCAAAAATCAAGAAAAACAGAACTCCATTGACCATACTAGTCCTAGTCACACTTTCATTGCAGGGAATGAATGCACAGACTACCATCACACTACATCAGGCTGTGGACATGGCTACTACAAATAACTTATCGGTAAAAAACGAACGGTTACGAAGTGATTATCGAAAAAAATTAATACTATCCAGCACCAATATTCCAGCTACAAATGTAGTTGGTGAATATGGTCAGATAAATAGTTTTTATACGGACACCAAGTTGGGAGTATCACAATCTATCAACTTCCCTACAGTATATGCAAATCAAAAAAACCTGCTAACTCAAGAGTGGAAAAGCCAAGAATTGAATGCTGAAGTGCAGGAAATTCAGCTTAAAAAGCAGATAACACAAACCTATTATCACCTCATCTATTTACAAAAAAAACAAGAGCTGTTGCAGAAAATTGACAGCCTATTTGCTGAATTTAAAGATAAAGCCACACTTAGGTTCAACAATGGAGAATGTAATGTTTTAGAAAAAATAACTGCAGAAAATCAACGCGGGCAAATTGGACTACAATTACAGCAGTTGTGGCTAGACATGGAGTTGATTCAGTTGAGATTTCAACTACTTCTCAACACTACAACTATCTACAAACCAGACAAAAACGACATTCTACAAATCAACCTTGCAGTACTGGATACAAACAACTTGAGCACGCACCCCACAATGGAATATTTGAAACAGCAACAACAAATAGCTATGGCTACTACCAAAGTAGAACGTGCAAAACTGTCGCCAGAGATAACCATGGGATATTCAATAATGGGAATGCGAGGAATGGGTGCAGATAACAAAGAATACAACAACATGCCACGCTTCCAAGCTTTACAGCTAGGGTTGGGAATTCCCATTTTTACAAATAGCCAAAATGCTAAAATCAATGCCTTGAAAGCAAACGAAATAATTGTGACAAATGAATACGAATTGAATCTGATAGGTTTTAAAAATTCATTTCGGTCTGCATTAGCACAATATCGTAAGTACGATGAAGCAGTGCGCTATTATGAAAACTCAGCAGTAAAAAATGCCCATACCATTACCATCACAGCCAACCAACAATTTATTAATGGCGACATCAATTATCTGGAATGGGTATTATTGATAAATCAAGCCATCACCATACAAAGTGATTACATTGAGGCTTCTAGAAACAAAAACAATGCTCTAATTGATCTTAATTTCTTTACAAATAAGTAAACGAAGCACCAAAAGATGAGCAATCCAAAAGAGGAAAAACATTCACTGACTTCAACCGAATCATAACATTTATAAACGACCATTACGTCACAACAAAATCAAAATCAAAATGAAAAAGACCAATATAATAATATTCGTAACTTTAATCTTTGCAGCCTGTCACAACAAAGAAAACAGGATACAGCCTAACACAAAACCAACATCAGATAATGTGGTTACACTCAGCGCCATCCAACAGAAGAACGCGGGTATTGAAACAAGTAGATTTACAACAAAAAATATCTCAACATTACTAAAAGTAAATGGCAAAATAGACGTCCCGCCACAAAGTTTATTTTCCATTAGCGTCCCACTAGGTGGCTACCTGAAATACACCAAGCTGCTACCCGGCATGTACATCAACAAGGGCGAAGTACTGGCTGTGATGGAAGATGCACAATACATCCAATTACAGCAAGATTACTTAACAGCAAAAGCACAACTTTCATTTAGCGAAGGCGAGTACAACAGACAAAAGGAACTGAACCAAAGTAAAGCTACTAGTGACAAGGTATTTGAACAAACCAAATCTGTGTACCAAACTCAAAACATTCTAATCAAATCGCTGGAACAAAAGCTATTGCTAATAGGATTAAATCCTAATAAAATAACTGCAAACAACATCTCAAAAAACATAAACATTTATTCGCCAGTTACAGGTTTTGTATCATCAGTCAAGGTGAACATTGGCAAGTACGTCAACCCAAGTGATGTGATGTTTGAATTGGTCAATCCAGCCGACATTCATTTAACCTTGTCCGTTTTTGAGAAAGACATCAACAAATTGTCTATCGGACAGAAACTTGTTGCCTACTCCAACGGCAATCCGAAACAAAAATACCCCTGCGAAATCATTCTAATCAGCAAAAACCTATCCGACCAAAATTCCACTGAGGTGCATTGCCACTTTGAGCTGTATGACAAAAAACTACTGCCAGGCACGTTTATGAATGCTGAAATCATGATTGCAGGAAACAGTGCCACCGTGATAGCCGACGATGCAATTGTTCGATATGACAACAAACAATACATTTTCATTGCCAAAGGAAACAATGTATTTGCAATGCAAGAGATACAAACCGGCAACTCCGAAAACGGGTTTACTGAAATCCTAAATGCGAATGAGTTAACAAACCAGATGGTAGTCACCAAAGGTGCTTACAACCTATTAATGGCATCAAAAAACACAAATGATGAATAAACAAGTTCTATAACGAATTAGGTGGGTGAAACCAAAGAATAAAATTAAAACCACAAAATGTCACAAAATGAAAAAATGAAAAATAGACAGGCTGTTAATACATTTTTTGAA